>JANNZE010000070.1:0-5487 GCA_031410455.1 Chitinophagaceae bacterium
AAGACATGCTGATGGATATGGGAATTGAGATCAGGCCTGAACAGGGTGATCTTATCCAGATGAATGATGGATATTATGTAAATCTTACGAATGATCAGCACCAGCACATGCAACTGACCAAAGGATTTTCTATTGCTGATTTTGTGGCCGATTATAAAGATCCCAATTTTGGCGCCACAGACCTTTTCCCTTATTATGATTCTTCCAGTCACTGGTCAGTAGATAATTACGGTCCTATCTGGATCCCTAAAAAAGGAGCATCTATAGAACTCAACCCTGATAATTTTGTACGTTATCAGCGTTGCATTGAAGTGTATGAAGGCAATAAAGTGGAGAACCGTAATGGCAGCATTTTTATAAATGGGCAACAGGCCGGCACTTATACTTTTAAAATGGATTATTACTGGATGATGGGAGACAACCGTCATAATTCCCTGGACAGCCGATACTGGGGTTTTGTTCCGGAAGATCATGTGGTGGGCAAAGCATCTCTCATCTGGTTCAGTTATGAAAAAAGTCCGCGCTGGAACAGGATATTCAGATCTATAAAATAATGTTACAATAAAATATTTTGTTTAAATTACAGATCCTCCCTGCTCAACGCACGGAGGATTTTTTATCATTGGTATAGAATAATATGAGAAAAGAAGAAATGCAATTTGAATTTGATGTGTATGAATCATCAAACGAAATGAATGAAAAAGACCAGCAGTTACTAACAACAGCCAGGAATATTACAGGCAAAGCTTATGCACCTTACAGTAATTTCTTTGTTGGAGCAGCTGCTTTAATGAATAATGGTGAAATGGTTACAGGTACCAACCAGGAAAATGCTTCTTATCCTGTGGGAACATGTGCAGAAAGAGTACTTTTGGGAACTGCGGCAATGCTGCATACGAATGTTCCGATTGATACACTCGCCGTAAGTTACCATAATGCCAATATTGCGGAAAGCAATAAGCCCATCTCACCCTGTGGAATGTGCAGGCAATATTTAAAGGAATATGAAGACAGAACGAATCAGCCGATCCGTTTGATTATGAGCGGGCTTACCGGAAAAGTATATATCTTAAAATCTGTGAGTTTTTTATTACCCATGTCTTTTGGCAGCGTAGATCTCCGGTAATTATTTCTTGTAAATGCGATAGATCACATTGCTGTAATCATCACTTACCAGCATAGATCCATCCTGCAACCATAGCAGGTCTACCGGTCTGCCGGAAACTTTTCCGCCCGCTTGCAGCCAGCCTTCTGCAAAAACGGAATATCCTTTCGATTTTCCGTTTTCATCAAAAGAAACCATACTTATGCGATAGCCTATCGGTTCATTACGGTTCCAGCTTCCATGTTCTGCTATGAAAACATTTCCCGGGTAGGCATTGCCGAAACTATTAGAATTTGCGAACCGGATGCCCAATGCAGCAACATGAGGACCTAAAACCTGCACCGGGGCTGTATAATTTTCACAGTCTTTTCCTGCGCCGAATTCAGGGTCTGTGATATTGCCCTGGTGGCAATAAGGATAACCGAAATGCATATTGGCCTGAGGTGCTGTATTCAATTCATCTCCGGGAACATTGTTTCCTAAATTATCTCTTCCATTATCAGTGAACCACAATTGTTTGGTTTGAGGATGCCAGGTAAATCCAACGGTGTTACGGATGCCCTTTGCAAAAATCTCCATATTGGATCCGTCAGCATTCATCCGGGTAATGGATGCATATACAGGGTCTTTACTTTCGCAGATGTTACAGGGCGCGCCAACCGGCACGTATAATTTTCCATCAGGGCCAAATGCAATGAATTTCCAGCCATGATGTTTGTCGGCAGGAAATTTATTGAAAATCTCTACAGGTTCAGGAGGAGCAGACAGTAGTTGTTCTATGCTGTCTACACGCAAAATAGAAGAGATGGTTGCAATGTATAAGGAACCATCCTTAAATGCAACGCCATTAGGTGTGTTCAGGTCTTTTGCGATGGTATATACTTTATCAGCCACGCCATCTTTATTTGTATCCGTAACAGCATATACATTGTTACTTCTTGTTCCCACGAACACCGTACCCGAAGGAGAGATCGTGAGGCTACGGGCATCATCTACTTCTGCAAAAACCTGTATGGCAAAACCCGGTGGTAATTTTATGTTATCGAGGTGATATTTGGCCACCATATCTTCATTTACGGCAATGGCAGGTTCGCTTTGTTTTTTCTGAGCAGAGGAACATGCGGATAATATGCCCGTGAGAATCAGGGTGATAATGATGTTATTCCGCATAAAATATTTTATTAAAATGAGCATTTATTATGCCATAACAACCTCCTTGGTTGTGACCTTCTAGGTTGGAACCTAGAAGGTTGTTCACTTCAGGAGAAAAGCGTTTGTAATCCATGCGCCCATTTCGACTCATGTTCCAAAAGCCATTTCTTTCTCCATAATTTTCCTGCATATCCCACCAGGTTTCCATTACTCCCAATAATTCGATGGCAGGGAACAATGATCGCAATATTGTTTTTGCCATTTGCATGGCCAACCGCACGAATGGCTTTTACATTCCCGATCATTTGGCTGAGCTGGTTATAAGATGCTGTTTTACCATAGGGAATATTCATCAGGTTCGTCCATACCATTTGCTGAAAATCTGTTCCTTTCTGCACCAGCTCCAGCTCAAATATTCTCCTGTTTCCACTGAAATATTCATCCAGTTGTTCACAGCATTTCCGGGTGGCAGGTGATGGCGTTACATCTACCATTGATTCATTGAAAGATACGGCAGTGATATAATCATCTTCTGCGGAAATAAACAGATTACCTAAAGGTGATGGATGCACACAATATGAAGTTTGCATGAAGCAATGTACAAAAAATGCTCCTGCAATGGTTATCTTTGCGCAGCATGGAAGTTGATAAATTTCTGGAGAAGGCGATAGCAGCAGTTGCCGATCCATACCGCATGAGTATTCTTAAGGAAATTCAGGAGAAAGGGCACATTCGTTGTTGTGATGTGGTGCAACTTACCGGCTTATCTCAGCCAACCTGTTCTCACCATATTAAATTATTGTCGGAAAGTGAACTGATAGAATGCCGTAAGGAGGGACGAAATAATTTCTTTACCCTCAACCGCGAAAATTTTAAATTGCTTGGCAATTATTTCAACATGTTCTCAGGCGCTTAACTGATTTTATCTCCGTTTTCCGTACCCTGATCCGGCTGTATTAATACCACTTCATGCTGTTGATTATACACGCCTAATACGAGGCATTCACTTATAAAACCTGCGATATTTTTTAGAGGGAAATTGATCACGGCAATAATTTTTTTACCGGTAAGATCTTCCTTTTTATATAATGCTGTTATTTGTGCTGAGGATTTTTTGATCCCTTCATTTCCAAAATCTATGGTGAGTTGAAAAGCAGGCTTTTTAGCTTTTGGGAAATCCTGAACATCCAGTATAGTGCCTACGCGGATATCTATTTTTTCAAAATCTTCCCATGAAATCATAACCTTTCAGTTTCTGTAATGGCATCTATGTTTATAGGTCCGTATATATGCGGAAACGAATCGTTTACCGAAGGAGAATGATCATATTGCAACGGTGAGGTTAACCTGGTTTCATCTATGTGCAACAGTATAAGATTCTTTTCATTTTTATAATACCGGTCTAATACACCTGCCAGTTGTTCTCTGGAACAGGCATGTATAAAATTTTCTTTTTCAAGAGAAGCGTGTTCATATTCATTTTTCTCCTGGGCTGATTTCCAGCTTTGTTGTGTGGTAACGTGGTAGATCATTCATCCAGCAAACTGGCGAAGGCAAGCAGTTCATCCCTTTTATATTGGTTGCGGTCGTTATCGTAACACTTGCTCAGTTCCTCGAGTAAAAACTGTATTACGCGTTTATGTGTTACCGGTCTGAAATACGAATTCACCGGCGGTACGGATAATTTCCTGAAATAATTTTCAATGTCTTTATGCGAATAGATCTGTCCTGATAAAGGATCAATGTAGAAATTTATTTTTTCAGAATTGTGACCAACTGGATTGAGTAAGGAAAACTCCTGGTCAAAATAAGCAAGAATGAATTGTCTGGGAATATTGATGGCCTTCACCGGAATATCCAGTTGTTCACATAAAATGAGGTATATGATACCATTGCTGATGGCATTTCCTTTTTTAGATTCCAGTGTTTTGTTGATCAGGAACTGGTCAGGCGATTCATAGCTGATCTCAACGCCTTTTTGTTTATAATAATTAAAGAAAATGCTGTTCAGTACATTCACCTGTTCAAAAGAAGTGAGATAGGCATTCAGTTCGAGCCAGATATTTCTTTTGATCTTCTCCAGTTCTTTTTTTACGTTGGCGATCTGTAACTCAGGATAATGATATTTTGCAATGAGAAGAGCACCATCCGTCAGGTTCAGATCTCCGTTCTTCCAATCAATAAATTCCTGTGTGAGATCTCTCAAATGAACACGGTGGATCAGCATTTCTATACGTTCCTGAACATCTTCATTGATGATATTTTCCCAGAGGTCTTCGAGGTTGGGAATAATTTCTTTGCCGAAGGAAATGATTCTTTCCGACACTGTTTGATAAACATCTTCATCCGGATCATCGATCAGGAGCATCAGCGCCGCTATTTCCTTGTTTTCCTTCATTGAATCACTCAGTCAAAAAGTATGCAATTATGCTTTTTTCTTCCGGGCAGTTTTCTTTGGCGGATTGGCTTTCAGTTCCTCGATGATTTTTTTCACCTCGTCTATTTCCAGATCGGCCGCTCTTTCCTGCTGCTCCTTGGTGAGTTTGTAATTCCGAAGTCCCTGTTTGATATAGGGTCCGTAAGGTCCGCGTAACAACTGTATCTTTTCTTTCTCAAATATTTTGATCGTTCTTTCATCCTTCGCTTTTCTTTTCTCTGCTATCATAGGAGCGATCTCCTCCAATTCAACGGTGTATGGATCCATCTCTTTATTGAGAGAATAGAATTTTTTATCATGTGCAGCATAAGGGCCGAACCGGCCGATATTTACGGCTACATCTTCACCTTCAAATTTTCCCAGGTTACGTGGTAATTTAAATAATTCCATGGCCTGTTCCAGGTTGATTGTTTCAATACTCTGATCAACTTTCAGTTTGGCAAATTTTGGTTTTTCTTCGTCGTCCTGGCTGCCGATTTGCACCATCGGGCCGTAACGCCCCATTCTTGCAATAACAGGTTTTCCAGAAATTTCATCGGTTCCCAAAACCCGTTCGCCTTTGGCACGTACAGCCGTTTCCAGTGTATGTTCTACGCCGGTATGAAAAGGTGAATAGAAATCACTCACCATTTTGTTCCACTTGATCTTTCCCAAAGCAATTTCATCAAACTCCTGTTCAATGCTCGCCGTAAAGGAATAGTTCATCACTTTATCAAAATGCTCATTTAAAAAATCCGTAACCACCAGTCCAAGATCGGTAGGGAACAATTTATTTTTTTCTGCACCGGTATTT
>JANNZE010000071.1:0-5219 GCA_031410455.1 Chitinophagaceae bacterium
TATGTGGCGTCTCACGACCTGCAGGAACCGCTCCGGAAAATCTCCATTTTTACAGACCGGTTTTCCCAGAAAATGGGAAAATCGCTGAATGAAGAAGTGTCAGGTTACCTGGAAAAAATCACGCAGTCATCACAAAGGATGCAGATGCTGGTAAATGACCTTTTAAAATTCTCACGGCAAAAAGATGAGCAATATAATTTTCAGAAAACAGATCTTAATATCATACTGAATGAAGTGCTTTCAGATATGGAGATAGATATCGAATCGAAGAATGCGAAAATTGAATTCAATGAATTGCCGGTCATTGATGCCATTCCCGCTTTAATTCGTCAGTTATTCCAAAACCTGATCAGCAATTCATTGAAGTTTTCAAAAGCTGATCTTAATCCATACGTTCATATTCATGCAGAAAAGATCACAGACCCAACTGCTGCTACAGCACCTTTTACATCTTTTCAGGATCACTATTGTATCCGGATAGCGGATAACGGAATTGGTTTTGATGAAACCTATCTCGATGAGATTTTTATGGTATTCAAAAGATTACACTCCCAGCATTTGTATAAAGGCTCCGGTATTGGTTTATCTATCTGTAAAAAGATTGTTGAAAAGCACAATGGTTTTATCACTGCAGAAAGCAAGGATGGTGAAGGTGCCACATTTGTGATTGTACTTCCTGTTGATATACCTAAAGTAGAATCTCCAAACAAGATAACTGCGATGCAATAAAGAGCAGCAACTGATTTTGCTTCCATGCGTGTACGTTAAATTTGTTAACATACGATTACCGCAATAAAAAAGTAGCATTGCGAACAATACTACTTTCAATAAATATGTGTGTATTTTTTATAAATTATCGGCCAGTTCTTCAGCGGAAACAATTCCTTCCTTTCTCCATACTTCCTTACCGCCTTTGTAAATGATAAAGGTTGGGAAATTCTGCACCTTTACGTTACGGAGGATCTCTGTTTGTTGACCGCCATCTATTTTAATAAGTTTGAAATGCGGATTGGCACCTGATAAAGAATCCAGCACCGGAGTCATTTTTTTGCAGGGCGGGCACCATACAGCACCGAAATCTACCAATACCGTTTTATCTGAAGGAATCTGTGAAAGATATTCCTGTAGGGTGATCTGTTTTACGGGTGTTGCATTTTCCAGTGGTTTATGCTCTGCTTTCCAGGCATTGATACCACCGGATAAATTATAAGCCTTGTAGCCGTGCGCATTGAGCCAGTCCATGGCAGCGCCGCTTCTGCCGCCACTTAAGCAATAAGTATACACCGGTACATTCTTATTAAGCGATTTTGTTCTCTCTGCAAATTCGTTTTCTTTCGTCCAGTCTGCCTGCAACGCATGCTGTATATGCCCGCTATAGTATTCACCGGCTGTTCTAACATCGAGTATTTGAATATTTTTTTCGCTGATTGCTTTTTCAAATTCGTTCACCGACAAATTTGTTTTTTGTGCATCAGCATTACAGGCATTCAGTAAAAACAAAAAAGCAAAAAAATGGATGAATAATTTCATAATGGAAATTTACGACTGTAAAATTACCGAATTAAGTGGTCGTTTATTGATTACTTCTTGCTGTTTTCTTTTGATGAACTGTAAACCACCTGTTCATCAGTATAGAATGTTTTCATCATGCCATGTGTGGTTTGCAAAATCGGGAATCCGGTGGGGATGTGGGATTTTTTTTTGCTATGGATCAACAGGTAGTCTTTTATTTCGCCATGTATGATGCCGGGATGATGCTTATCGATCATCCGGATAGCTCTTTTCAAAAACCATTTTTTTTACAAAAATGCTGATATCCGGAAGTTCAGGCATGCATACTTTATAAAATGATGAACTAATATTATTCCAATGATTAAAAAATACAGATTAAGAAATGGATGAACTTTTTTAGCCCCGATAGCAGCGTAAAACACGGAGCGAAGCGAGTATTTGCAGCGTATAGCGGGCATTTGGATGAAGAATTCCGGATGACGATGCTTCTGCATATTTATGTAAAAACAATATCTTAGTATTTGAAAATAGGATCATGAAATCATTTATTGCCGTAGGATTGGGTGGCGCCATAGGTTCTGTATTGCGTTATCTCATCATGTTGTGGTTAGCAAGGCCGTCTGATCATAATTTTCCGCTGCCAACCTTTGTTGTAAATGTTGCAGGTTGTTTTCTGATAGGAATTTTATTTGCCGCAGGAGAAAAGCACGATTGGTTTTCGAATGATATGCGATTGTTTTTTATAACCGGTGTATGTGGTGGCTTCACCACTTTTTCTGCATTCGCCTTAGAAAACTGGAAATTGTTGCAGAACGGACAAACCGGTATGTTTATTCTTTATGTATCACTTTCCTTTATAGTAACATTGATTGCTGTAGCTGGCGGAATATGGATTTCGAGGATGATGATAAACTAAAATTGTGTACCCCTGAAATTTTATATGGCACATTTTATATATTTGTTTTATATCCGTAAAGATGCCTCCTAAATATAAAATAAAGGATACACTAAATGTAATTGGTATTTTAATTACACTTCTTTTACTGCTCACAGCACTGGTAGTTTATTTTTTTGATTTTGATCTTTAAATAGCCGGGGCTGCTTACCAAAAAGGTTTGGTTAATGTAACATTACTGTAAAATTGGTTGTAATTTTCAATTCACATTATTGTATGCCAGCCAGTCAAAAACATACTTCAGCGCCAATCGGGAAATATTATGCCAGCTTATTTGATCACTCTCCTGCTATGGTGGTGGTTTGGCAAAGTGATAAATTTATAGTTGAATATTTAAATCCCCTGGCGGATCATTTCACTTCAGGAAAATTAAAACGCGGTCAATCAATTTATCAATTTATTCCGGCGGAAGCAAAACCTTTTCTACGCTTACTTGAACAAACTTTCGACACAGGCCTTCCCAAAACTGCAGAAGAATTGCATGTGCTGTTAAATCCGGACGGAAAAGGTTTACAGGAATATTTCCTCAACATTTCTTTTCAGCCGATTAAAAATGAAGAGGGAGAAGTGTTGTCGGTATTAAATATGATTTATGATGTATCTGAATTAGTGAAAGCAAGAAAATTTGCAGAAGAAAATGAGGTCAGGTTAAGGTTGGCGGTAGAATCAACCGGAATTGGAACATGGGAATATATGCCTGTTACCGGTGCTTTAAAATGGAGTGATGAATGTAGAAAAATATATGGTGTTCCTGCAGATATGGAGATCGGTATGGATTTTTTCAACGATTATATTTACCATGACGATAAGGAATTGGTGAACCATGCGATAGAAGAGGCCATGAAACCCGGGAAAGGTACCTATGATATTGAGTTCAGGATCCTTCATCATGTTAACCATGAAGTTATATGGATTAGGTCTGTGGGTAAAGTGTTTTTTGAAAATGAGGTGGCCATACGGTTCATTGGCGTAGTGATGGATATTACAGAAAGCAAAAACAGGCAGAAGCGTTTAGCAGAAAATAACGAAAGGGTTCAACTCGTTCTCGAATCTTTACCACAAATAGCATGGACGGCAACACCCGAGGGTGATGTGAACTATGTAAGTGCCAGGTGGTTCAACTTTACCGGCCAATCGCTGGAAGAAGGGATGAATTCAGGATGGTCAGAAGTTATACATCCCGAACATAGATCCCTGACGATTGATAAATGGAAAGAAATGATTTTGACTAAGGCGCCATTTGAAATGCAAAGCCTTATCTGGCATGCTGAAATAAAACAATATCGCTGGTTCTGGTTGAAGGCTACACCACTGAAAGATGCAGAAGGTAGAATTTATTTATGGACAGGTACGCTCACCGATTATCATGAAAAACTCGAATTCACCAACAGGTTAACGGAAGAAGTTTCTAAACAAACGGAAGCACTCAGAACGATTAATAAAGAGCTCATCATTCAAAATGAATTTATCAAGGCGATCATCAACGCTTCCGCACATTTGATTATTGTTTTTGATAAAGACCTTCATTTAACGGAGGTCAATGCTGTGTGTGAATCGCGTTTTGGAATGAAAAAAGAATTGGTAATGGGAAAACATTATCTACAGATATTTCCAGGTACTGAAAATACGCCTACCTACAAAGATATGCAGGAGGCGTTGAAAGGAAAATACATTCACAATGATGTTCGCCAATCTGATATCATGAATGGTTATTTTGAAAATCATTTCATTCCTTTATTCAGGGATAACGAAGTGTATGGTTTAGTGGTGATAGCGCATGATATCACCGAACTTTTTAAAACAACAGAGCAGTTAAAACATTCAGAAAAATTCCTGCAATCCGTTTTAAACAATACACAAAACGGTATTGCACTTTATGAACCGGTGTATAACCTTGATGATATCACAGACTTCAAAATAATTTATACCAATCGCCAGGGTCCCTCGGTGCTGGGTAAACAACCTGAAAATATCATTGGTAAAATGTGCAGTGAAATTTACCCGAGCATATTCCTTGATGGTATTTTTGAAAAACTTAAGGCATGTATCCGAACGGCGATGCCCATGCGTTATGAAGCTTCTTTTTATCACGAGCAGGAAGCATTATTTTTTACTGCAAGTATCAATAAACTTGACAACGCTGTAATTGTAACCACCACCAATATTACGGAAGAAAAAAAGGCAGAAGCAAAACTTGCAGAGGTAAATGAAAAACTGTCTTTACAAAATAAATTACTGGAAGCGCAGAATAACGAATTGGCTTCCTTCACTTATATCGCTTCACATGATCTGCAGGAACCCCTGAGAAAAATCAGGACTTTTTGTGCAGTTATTTCTGAAGGTTCGGGTGAGTTCAGCGAAATCAATAAAAATTATTTCAGCAGGGTAATTAAAGCGGCAGAGCGTATGCAAAGCCTGATTGAAGCCTTATTGAATTATTCAAAAGCCAGCAGGGATGCTGCAACTTTGGAAACTGTTTCGCTGCATAAAGTTTTGCAGGAAGTTTTAGAGAATTTACAGGACGAGATAAATGAAAAGAAAGCATTGATCACTGTTGAAACTTTGCCGGAAATGACAATTGTGTATGTTCAGTTTATACAGTTATTTACGAATATCATATCTAATGCCCTGAAATATAACCGGCCGGGTGAGCCGTGTACTATACATATCGGTTCAGAAATAATAGAAGCAGGGAACACAGGTATTGCAGATGCGGTTGAAGAAAAAAAATATGTAAAAATCAGTTTTACCG
>JANNZE010000072.1:0-1632 GCA_031410455.1 Chitinophagaceae bacterium
CTTTTTTCATGTATCCATCTTGCCACCAGTTCTTTTCCCACACCATTCTCACCTGTTATAAGAACGCGTGCATCCGTAGCGGCCACTTTATTGATCGTATCCCTGATCTTCTCCAGGTGATTGCTGGTTCCCACCATCTCCTGCACCTTACTCACTTTTTTCTTCAGCACTTTTGTTTCTGCAACCAATTCCTGTTTTTCCATTGCGTTGCGCAGCGTAATCAGTAAACGGTTCAGATCAGGTGGTTTACTGATGTAATCGAATGCACCTTTTTTAACCGCCTCCACTGCTGTGTCAATATTTCCATGTCCGCTGATCATAATGATCGGAACATCAGCATTGTGTTGTTTGGCCTTTTCTAAAAATTCTATGCCATCCAGTTTTGGCATTTTAATATCGCACAATACGATATCATAATTTTTCTCAGAATATTTTTTCAGTCCTTCTTCACCATCAACAGCTTCATCTATCTGGTATCCTTCAAAACTTAAAATTTCGGAAAGCGTTTTACGGATCGCTTTTTCATCATCAATGATCAGAATCTTTGGCATATTGTAAAAGTTACCGGCCACATCAGCAGCCATTTGTCTACAAGATAATAATTATTTATCCGGGCTCCGCCTTTCACAATTTTTCCCTGTTAAGCCCAGGTGTTTATCCAATGGAATCTGTTAGAAATTTTCAATGAGCAAAATAGAGAAATTGTCACTAAATCGATATCATCCAGATAATCGGTCATTTATATTAAATTGTTTTTTTACGTTCCTTAAACTGTGGATATTGTAGTAATTTGAGTGAAAGTTCAATTATCATAACTCATTTGAATTCAGAAATTAACCTGTCCTTTATTAATGGGTCGGGGGAAATGGCAGAAAGAACCAGGAATTTCCCCTGGAAAAACACCGGTATAGGTGAGCCTGAAAGCTGGCCGAACAGTCTTAAGAATTTCGTATCCATGCTCCTCAGTTCCAGATTTCCAATGCTTTTATGGTGGGGCGAAAACTTAATTCAATTTTACAATGATGCCTACCGGCCGGTATTGGGTGAAGAAGGAAAGCATCCCCTGGCACTTGGCCAGAAAGGTGAAGAATGCTGGCCTGAAATATGGTCGCTGATCTATCCGCTGATACAAAAAGTACTGCATACCGGTGAAGGAACACATTCAGAAAACCAGCTCATTCCCATTTACAGGAACGGAAAACTGGAAGATGTTTACTGGACATTCAGTTACAGTGCCATCAGAAATGATGACGGAAAAATTGAAGGCGTTTTGGTGATCTGCCAGGAAACCACAAAAACAGTATTGCAGATTCAAAAACTTACGGAAGCGGATAAACGTTTTAAAAACCTGGTTCGCGAATCAACTGTGGGAATGGTGGTTTTATTGGGAGAAGAACTCGTAGTGGATGTAGTAAATGATTTTTATGCAAAGCTGATCAACCGTACTACGGCAGAACTGATCGATAAAAAAATTTTCGATATTGTTCCTGAACTGGAAGCGGAATTCAAACCATTATTACTGAATGTGATGATGAATGATGAACCTGTATATTTATACGGACATCCTTACCAGGTAATCCAGGAAGATCTTACAAATCCCCGTGGTCAACGCAATGTGATTGATGGCGAAGC
>JANNZE010000073.1:0-3279 GCA_031410455.1 Chitinophagaceae bacterium
TCCGGGAGAAGGAGCCACTTTCAGAATCATCATTCCTCTACAGCATCCATCACAGGAAAATACATTCAACTAAGATCACATGTGGTAACTTTGCATCAATGAGGCATCTGGCAACACTGAATAAATATTTCTTTAAATATAAATGGCATTTTTCACTCGGGATCCTGTTCGTGATCCTTACCAATTATTTCCGGATACTTGCCCCGCAACTCACCGGTTATATTGTAAATACGGTGGTACATTCACTCGATCATTCTGCCAATGCAGGCAACCAAAGATCTGCTGAAAATTACGATATACTTGTTCAGCAGGTGATCCGACATTTTGATACGATATCCTTCAAAGAGAAAATATTATTCACAGCCATTATTTTACTGGCACTGGCCCTGATCAGCGGGTTATTCATGTTTCTTATGCGGCAAACGATCATAGTTATGAGCCGCCTGATTGAATATGCACAGAAAAATGAAATTTTTGCACATTACCAGCAGCTGGATACAGCTTTTTATAAAACACACAGTACGGGAGATCTGATGAACCGCATTTCAGAAGATGTAAGCCGTGTACGTATGTATACCGGGCCAGCCATCATGTATTTCATTAACCTTGCAGCGGTGATAGGCTTCAGTATTTATTTTATGCTGCACAGTGATGTTAAATTAACCCTCATCGCATTGTCGCCGTTGCCGGTACTCGCTTTCACCATTTATTTTGTAAATAGTATCATCAATAAGAAAAGTGAGAAGATACAATCCCAACTGAGTAACCTTACCACCAATGCACAGGAGTCCTATTCCGGGATCCGGGTTATCAAATCATTTGTGCAGGAGAAAGCGATGCTGGGATTTTTTAATACCAATAGTGAAATTTACCGTAAAAATGCATTGAGCCTCGCTAAAACGGAAGCAGTTTACTTTCCGAGTATTTCATTACTGATCGGCTTAAGTACGCTGATCACTGTACTGGTAGGTGGTTTGGATGTTGCCCGGAATTTACCCGGAGCTTCCGTTGGTAAAATAGCGGAATTTGTGATGTATATCCAGATGCTTACGTTTCCGGTAAGTGCAATCGGGTGGACGGCCAGTATGATTCAACGTGCAGCAGTGTCGCAAAAACGTATCAATGAATTTTTAATGATAGCACCTGCCATTGCAGACGATCCTCATCCGGTGGATATATCCCTGAAAGGAAATATTGAATTCAGAGAGGCTGATTTTATTTATCCGCATACCGGTATTCATGCGCTGAAAAACATCAGCTTAAAAATTGAAAGAGGGCAGAAGATAGCCATTGTAGGAAAAACCGGTTCTGGTAAATCCACCATCGCCCAGTTGTTATTAAGAATGTATGATCTTCAGAAAGGCAGTTTAAGGTATGATGGTGTGCCTGTAGAAAAGATAAGGCTCGGAAATCTGAGGTCGCAAATCAGTTTTGTACCTCAGGATGTTTTTCTTTTCAGTGAAACGGTTAAGGAAAATATATTATTCGGCAATGCAGGAACGGAAGAGGAAGTTATACAGGCAGCAAAAACAGCATGTATCCATGAGGAAATCCTTCGTTTTGCAGACGGCTATAATACGATGGTTGGAGAGCGGGGCGTTACACTGAGTGGCGGTCAGAAACAGCGGATCTCCATTGCCAGGGCCCTGATACGAAAACCTGAATGTGTAATCTTTGATGATTGCCTGAGTGCAGTGGATGGTAAAACGGAAAAAGAGATCATCACCAATCTTTATTCCTATCTGCAAGGGAGAACTGCGGTTATCATTACACACCGGATATTTTCATTGTTTGACTTTGATAATATTATAGTAATGGAGGAAGGAACAATCGCAGAATCCGGCACACATGAAGTACTGATGGCATTGAACGGATTATATGCAGATATGTATAACCGCCAGAAAGCCGGAGAAAATGATAATAATTCTTCGATCTGAAACTAAAATGCCGTATTTTGTTATGTCGAAAACAATTTTATCTTTGCTAACGTATAAAAAAACTACATTTTTTATCCATAAAATCAACTAAAAGTGGCGTACGAAAACAATGACAAAAAAATGGAAAGCGTTTACAGCAAAAGAATCAAAGCCGGCAAACGCAGAACGTATTTCTTTGATGTAAGAGAAACAAGAGGGAATGATTATTATTTAACTATAACTGAAAGCAGAAAACGATTTGATTCTGACGGATACGACAGACACAAAATATTTTTATACAAAGAAGATTTCAATAAATTCATCAAAGGGTTAAATGAGGCAGTTGATTATGTAAAGACAGACCTGATGCCTGACTTTGATTTTGATGCGTTCAACCATGATACTCCTTATGAAGGAGAAGAAGGACAGGGTGGAGAATATCGTCCTGCTGCTCCTGTTACCATGAGCGATACACCGGCAGAAGAAGTGCCGGAAGAAAAAACAGAAACACCCATTGCCGAAATTCCCGATACCTCAGTAGATAACGGCAGTTCGGAGGAAGTAGATAAGTGGTAAAAAATATTAAAAATGAAAAGTCCTCCACCGGGGACTTTTTTTATGAGCGCATTTTTTTGTAAGAATTGATAAGGCCATTGGTAGAGCCATCGTGTGAATGTACCGGTTCCTCATCTTTCAGTTCCGGCAATATTTTACTGGCCAGGATTTTTCCCAGCTCAACGCCCCATTGATCGAAGCTTAAAATATTCCAGATTACACCTTGTACGAAAATCTTGTGTTCATAAAAAGCTATGAGTTGCCCTAGAGAAAACGGCTCGATCTCTTTCAGCAGAAATGAGTTGGTGGGTTTGTTTCCTTTAAAAACCCTGTGTGGATTTTCATGATCTGTTCCATTCATCATTGCTTCTGTTTGTGCAAAGAAATTACTCAGTAATAACCGGTGATGATCACCTAAATGGTATTGAGAACGTGCAGGTGCTATGAAATCACAAGGTATCAATTGCGTTCCCTGGTGAATAAGCTGGTAAAATGCATGCTGACCGTTGGTGCCGGGTTCTCCCCATATTACGGGCCCCGTCTGCCAGGTAACCGGCTGATTGTTCCTGTCAATATATTTACCGTTACTCTCCATATCTCCCTGTTGCAGATAGGCTGCAAAACGATGCATGTTCTGGTCGTAAGGTAATATTGCTTCAGTAGCAGTGTTGAAAAAGTTTCTGTACCATATTCCGATCAGTGCCATCAGTACCGGAATATTCTTTTCATAAGGATTGGTGCTGAAATGCTGATCCGCCGCATAGGCGCCTTTCAGTAATTTTTCAAAATGATCATAACCAATATTTAA
>JANNZE010000074.1:0-4478 GCA_031410455.1 Chitinophagaceae bacterium
GTGTGGTGCAAATACGATTCTTACATGCTGATCATCGTGCGTATAACCTTCCAGCGGATAGGTATATCCTTTCTTATTTTTTTCTACCTTATCATAATTAAGAGAACCGTTTCTCAGAATTTCTTTTACTTCAGATTCATCAATATGTCTGCAATCCATACGGCACAATGCATGCTTCGAATAAATGATATTGGAACTGTCACGTTCAAAGCTTTTTACAGGTTCTGTCACTGTAAAAGTTGCCGCAGGTTTTCCACCCTGGTGCGTTTTTACCCAATAAAGGAAAATGGCCGCCGCCACTAATAAAATAAAGGGAAGGTATTTTCTAAACACAATGCAATTTAATAATAGAAAATGATTTGTGTTAAACAACCTAACAGGTTTAAGACCTGTTAGGTCTATTAAATATATAAAGAAGGCTTTTGTATTAAAAATTTACCCCTTAAAAACCTTATTGCATATTTTGTATAAGCGCAGCTGTGTGATGAAGGGTAACCAGAAACGAAATTGTCCGCTCATTCTGTGCATTCCATATACCTTGCCTGTCGTTATTGGTAAGCCATTGATCAAGGTACCTGCTTTCAAAAATTATATTCCTTACAGCCTCTTCTTTAATTAACACCCCGGCCATATTATAATCCTTAAAAACTGGCTTTTTTAAAAAATAAGTATTGGAATTATAATCGTTAATACTTGTACTGTTTTCGCTATTGGGATATTTCATTAATTCAGGACATAAATGATGTATACAATGTTTATGAAACAAATTATTGAGTGTAAATTTCTGCGGTAAAGCATTTTTTATCTCCAAAAATCTTTTATCTAAAAAGGGAGAAATGGTTTTTAACGAATGATTATACAATGCAAGTCCTTTACCTGTAAAATGCCGGACACGTTGATTACTGTAAGAATAGGCAAGCCTTGACATGAAAGCCAAATCCGGAGCATCATTTAAAAATATATCAGAAACCTGATTATGGTTTTGTTCCTTTTTTAAAGATGGAATAACAACGTTATCGCCTCGTTTTAATTTTGCCCTGATGGCCATTTCAAATCCAAAAGTTCCGGAGAAATTGAGCATTTTTGAAATAATACCTTTATCGAAATAATATGATCTTATTAACTCGCCATTTGAACCTGCGAAGTGCAGCGTATTTTCCAGGTTTCTGAAATGTTCAATAAAAAAAAATGTGTGCCAGTGACGCATCGGTTTTGTGCCACTGGTGAGTCTGATGATGTTGTTGATTTTTTGCTGATCGAAATAATCATTTTTGTGTAAGGTAAAATTTTCGTGCCGGAGACCGAAATCTTTTGCGATGGCAGCTGCAATTTTCACATCAGTGGAATCATTATATCCCATGGTAGCCACAAAAGGCCGGATCTCATTTTTGAGCATAGCAGCCAACAGCAAACGACTGTCGAATCCTGCACTCAAAGAAAGAAAATAATTTTTATTCCTGTCAGTGAGATAGTCTTTCATTATAATATCGAAATCATATATCGCTTTATCAATCGTTACAGCAGAACTTTTTGATTTTAAACTTTCAACTCTCTTTGAAATGGTAAGTTCATTTCTGAAATAAATAAGGGTGCAGTTTGGCGGTACTCTTTTAATCTCTTTGTGTATGGTATGATCTCCAACACTATGATCAAGATTGTTGATCGCGTATAATGCCGTTTCATTCCATTGCCATGTTTGGCCGTTTTTCTTCCAGACATCGAAAACATTGCTTCCATGATGAAATTGTTGATCAGTATAACTGTAATACCAGGGAATAGCAGCCAGTTCAGTGGAATAAATAAGCGTAATTTCTTCCTCCTTTATTTTGCCATGAAGGGAAAAAACAAAATCTCCTAAAGCCGAAAAATCGGGATCAGTCGTTATTTTCAATAAAAGTTCATTTTCCGTTAATACAGAAAATCCTGAAAGAGAAGTATTTTCAACTTTCAAACCTTCAAAATTCATAGTGTGGCTTTAGTTCCTTTGAATTTGACGAATATATGTATAAATATGTTGGTCATTAAGCATCAAAATTCTGTGTAATAACATTGAGTTGCTTAATTTTGCGGAGTGCAAAAATCAGTTGCTTTACATACACTTGGATGTAAATTGAATTTCAGTGAAACCACTACCATAGGCCGGTTATTGGAAAATGACGGGTTTAAAAAAGTGGATTTTACGGATGTTGCCGATATATATGTCATCAATACCTGTTCTGTAACAGACAATGCGGATAAAGAATGCAGGCAAATTGTACGACGACTGAAACGCAAAGCGCCGGAAGCGAACATCGTGATAACAGGATGTTACGCACAGTTAAAACCTAAAGAGATTTCAGAAATTCCGGGGGTTGACTTGGTTTTAGGAGCAGCTGAAAAATTCAATATTACTACACATTTAAAAGATCTGTCTGTAAATGGCGGCGTTAAAATCCACAGCTGTGATATTGGCGACGTTAATACATTCACTTCTTCCAATTCGGTAAATGAAAGAACACGTGTTTTTTTAAAAGTTCAGGACGGATGTGATTATACCTGTAGTTTTTGTACAATTCCCCTGGCCAGGGGAAAAAGCAGAAGCGATAGTATTGAAAATGTAGTTTCGAAAGCAACAGAGCTGGGAGAAAATGGCGCAAAGGAAATTATTCTTACAGGAATTAACCTGGGTGATTTTGGAAAAGGAATACATGGTGGAAAAAGTAAAGAAGAGACTTTTTATGAACTCATACAGGAACTGGAAAAGTTAAGTTCCATACAGCGATACAGGATATCTTCCATTGAGCCGAATCTGCTCACGGACGAGATCATTGATTTTGTAGGCAGTAGTAAAAAATTCATGCCTCATTTTCATATTCCGCTGCAAAGCGGCAGCAACAGGATTTTAGCGGCAATGCGCAGGCGTTATAGAACAGAATTATACGCAGACAAAATTTCCAGGATCAAAACATTAATTCCGCAAGCCTGTATAGGAGCTGATGTAATCACAGGATTTCCTGGTGAAACAGAAGAAGATTTCCAGGAAACATTCCAGTTCTTACTGGAATCAGGTGTTTCTTATCTGCATGTATTCACGTATTCAGAAAGGGTGGATACACATGCTTACAGTCTTGATGAAATTGTTCCTGTTTCTGTAAGGCAGGAACGTACAAAAGTATTGCGTACGCTCAGTTATCGTAAAATGCAGGACTTTACGGCAAAGCATGTTGGTGAGACCCGGAAAGTATTGTTTGAAAGTAAAAATAAAAATGGCATGATGGAGGGATACACAGATAACTATATTAAAATAACTACTGTTTATCAGCCATTACTGGAGAATCAGATCATCGACTGGCAAATTTAAAACTCCATATTCCATTGCTGGTGAGACAGCAATTTTTTAAATAATGCATTAAATTTCAGATCTTTTAATGCAGCAAGATGTCTTTCGTGGTGCAGATCAGTTGCAATGAATGAAGCCAGATCATTATTGATGATATACATAGCGGCCTTAGCCACATCTTTTCCATAATAGCCGGTAAGCGATAATAAATTTACCTGTAACAAAAAGCCGAGGTCTTTCAGTCTTTGATAAATATCATTTTCGCCGTGAAAATAACCATAGCGTTCCGGATGTGCCAGGATTGGCTGATATCCTTCAGTAAAAATCTGGAAAGACATTTTTTCAAGATGTTCAGGCCTGTTGGAATACGAAAATTCTGTAAGGATCAGATTATTTTTCAGCGTGAGCAGCTTTTTTTTATTTTCAAGCAGATCATAAAAATAAGCATCGAGCATATACTCCGCTGCAGCAGAAACTTCAAAATCAATTTCTCTTTTTTTCAATTCATTTCGCAGAAGATCCAGCGCCTTGTTTATAGATTCATCTGTATTCCGGTAAATATCTCCTATTATATGCGGCGTTGCAATGGATTTTTTTACACCAGCACTCATCAATCCCTGGATCAGTAAAACAGAAGTATCCAGGTCAGGAGAACCATCATCCAGCCCCGGCAATATATGAGAATGAATATCAGTTGAAATCGGGAAATAAAATTCCGAATTGCTGGTTTTATTTCTGAAAAAATTAAGCATTAATACTTTCTTGTGTACTGGTGCAATTTACTAAGAGGCTTTAGTATGGAAACAATAAAAGGGAAAGGAATATTGTTTTTTTTCATGGCAAGATAATCTCTCCTGTTGGCTCTTAAACGCATTTTAAGGTTGCTGTTGCTTTGTCCTCCCCTGCGCATCTTTATGATCAGCTTGGGAATATAAAAAGATCTGAGTTTATTTTTATACAGCAATCTTGCCATAAATTCATAATCAGCTGCGGAATAAAAATGATTTAAATAACCACCATACTTTTCATAACATTCTCTTTTGATGTAAAATGTGGGATGAGCAGGCATCCATCCGGATTTAAATAAACTTCGCTTATAAGGTTTGCCTTTCCATATCCTGTAAATTTTATTCAGGTCATCGGGATCAACATATTCGAG
>JANNZE010000075.1:0-5200 GCA_031410455.1 Chitinophagaceae bacterium
TAACATTAATGGTTTTTCTCAAATTCATTAATCAGTTTAATTTATTCAAAAAAATTTCTAAATGCATCCAGTATCTTCCAAACTGGCATCTATATCCCGCATCCCGCATCTTCCAAACTGGCATTTATATACCGCATCTAGTATCTCGTAACTCTCATCCCGCATCTTCAAACTGGTATCTGCACTTTCCTTATTTCGCATCCTGCCTCCAGTATCTCCCAAACTAGCATCTGCACCCCTCGCATCCCGCATCCCGCATCTCGCATACCGCCACCCACAAAAAAAGCCACCCAAATAGGCGGCTCTTTCGTTGATGTTTGTTTGTATTAGTTAAGAACGGTCAGTTTTTTAGTGGTTGACTCACCTGATTGCTTGTTTACAATACGAATCAGGTACATTCCTTTCTGAAGATTATTTATATCAACTGTATTGGTTGATAACATTGAAATAGTTCTGAGTACTCTTCCTGAGTTATCGATCACCTGAACATCTGTTGGTTCAGAAATATCCGTGATAGAGATCTTCGCATTACCTGTACTTGGATTAGGATAGATAATGAAATCACTTGCAGCTGCAGTTCCTTTGATAGTTTTAATATCACTCAATTTGAAGCTGCCATCCTGGTCAACCATTTTCAAACGGTATTCAGTGATCTTTTTGGTTGCATTGTTATCTGTATATGAATAAGTGCTTCCTTCCACTTTATTAGTAGCGGCAATGATGGCTACATCAACAAATACATTATCTGTTTTTCTTTGCAGAACAAATTCTTTAGCACTGATTTCTGCAGAAGTATTCCAAACCAGGGAAACAGAGTTGCCGCTTCTTTTTGCATAGAAACTTGTAAGAGAGATTGGCAATGGTCCTCCCTCCGGAACATAACATCCGTATCCTGTTCCTGGTATACCACCCTGGGAAAAATAAACGAGTAATGATCCTGCAGGTCCGAGGTTTCCGCCTGTAATGCAATAGGAAGCTTTGCCATTGCTGCAGGTTGGAGGTGCAACGGTAATAGTTTGTTTAACACCGCCTCTGTATATAGAATCGATTGTTAAAGCGGGATTCGGACAGGTAGTGAAAGTAAATGTCAATTGGCCATCCGGGCATCTTCCATTTCCGTTATCACGTTTAAATGCTGTAGGGCAAATAATGGTTTGAGCAAAAGTGAGTGTACCCAAAGTTAGAGCACACAATGAGAGTGTAATTTTTTTCATTTTCTTGTGTTTAAGAGTTAAAAAGAGGTAAAAAACAATGATCTAAAAACTGGTTTTCAGATACTTTCGAAAAGAAAATAAAAAGGATATAGAAAAAGAGAGGTAATATCAGTACAGCTGTTACACTGTACTGATAAATATTTTAATATACTACTGATAATTTGCGGGTAATCGCTTCACCGTTGGATTTGTTGATCAAACGGATCACATACATACCTTTCTGTAAATTATTGATCTCCACATAATTTCTGTTACTCATGTCGATCATCTTAACCACACGGCCCATCTGATCAATTAATTGCAGATCTATGTTTTCAGAAATATCGGTGATATTGATCTTTGCGGTTCCTGTGCTCGGGTTAGGAAATACTATGAAATCCGAAGTAACACCTAAACCTTTCACAGAACGGATCGCACTGTAAGCATAGTTGCCATCCATTTCAATTACCTTCAAACGATATAAAGAAGTAGTTTTAGTATTGTTGTTATCAATATAACCATAATTGTCACCAGTAGCCTTGTTGCTGGCAGCAATGGTGGCAACAGTGGCCCAGCCATTGTTTACCTGGCGTTCAATGCGGAATTCTTTTACATTTTCCTCATTCTCCGTTTTCCAGTTTAAAGCTATTGAACTATTATTGCGCTTGATCAGGAAGGAAGTCATTCTTAATGGTAATGGACCACCACCCACATTAACCTGGAAAGGAGCACATGAAGTACCACCACCGCAGTTGCCCGTAGAAGGAGTAACAATTGCTACAGGATTTGCTCCCGAACAACTAAATATTAATGATGCAAAACTGCTTCCGTTGGTAGCAATGCAGGAAGTAGAAATCAGATTAGCAGGTATAGGAGTACCGCAATAAAATGATACGTTGATATGTTTGTTCCCACTACCGGTATATGTCACATTGAACATATAACTATCCGTTCCAACAGGAACAATACTGGAGGTTGTTATAACAGGGCAATTTTGTGCTGAACCAGATATGGCTACGGCCATCAGGCAAACAGAAAGTAAAAATGATTTCATCTCAATAATTTCAGTGATAAATAATTAGGAATGCTGGACTGGTTCACTGAAAAACATACATACAGATGATGTACTTTTTAAGAGATAGCGATATTGGTGGGATTGGATTTAGAGGAAGCCACGAGATGTTGTGGCTGGTTTGTAAAACAAAAATAGATAATGATTTGAGAATTCCAAATGAAACACAAAAAAAAGTTGGAGCGAATACTCCAACTTGTTGATAATCATATAATAAATATTATTCAGGTTTAATTTCTTTTTGCATTGGATTGCCATTTCCTCCGGATGCACCCCTGGCTGAATTGCCCCTGCTTTTAAATAACTGGAAAGTAGAAGGCTCTTCCGTTATCGGCCAGTTGTTATTTTTTTCATTGATGTCCGCGGTTTCACGCATAGGATCAAGCCGAATGGATTTTAATTTTTTATTCTTAACGTAGGCTTTGGTAACCTTATTTTCATTTTTCCTCCAAACCTGAGCGGAGATCCTGGTGGTTTCAGTTGTTCCGTCTTCATATGTCCATTCTATAATGATGGGCATCACCAATCCGCCTTTATTGCTGAAATTTAGTTCATACAAATATTTGTCTCCGGCTAGCTCCACTTTTTGAGCCATACTGAATGTATCGGTATTGGGAGGTAAACTGATGGAAAATGGCGTGCTGTCTATCCTGGCCAGGCCACGGTCGTATCTCCAGTAAAAATCTCTCAGCGATGTATCTGCATCTGTGGCAAAAGTGATCTTTTCATCCGCCCGGTTTCTTTGTTTGGAGATATCATCGAAACTGTTCTTAATGGGTTTTGCTACCGGTTGTGAAATAACATTGGATGATGTTCGCGATTCGGTGCTCTCCTTACTCATCACAGCCCACTTTACGGTGTCCAGGGAAATATCACAGGGTTCTGTTCCATAAAACCATCCTCTCCAGAACCAGTCAAGGTCTTCTGCACTGGCATCTTCCATGGTTCTGAAAAGATCAGCAGGCGTTGGATGTTTAAAGGCCCATCTTCTTGCATATTCTTTAAATGCATAATCAAATAGTTCGCGGCCCATGATGGTTTCCCGTAATATATTCAATCCGGTTGCAGGTTTTGCATAGGCATTAGGACCGAACTGTACGATGTTCTCGCTGTTCGTCATGATGGGTTCCAGCTGATCCTTCGGCAATTTCATATAATCCACAATTTTATAGGCAGGGCCTTTTCCTACCGGAAACTTATTATCCCATAATTCTTCAGTCAGGTATTCTACAAATGAATTGAGTCCTTCGTCCATCCAGGTCCACTGGCGTTCATCACTGTTAATGATCATAGGAAAAAAGTTATGCCCTACTTCGTGAATGATCACACCGAGCATTCCGTTTTTAGTTCCTTCGCTATAAGTGCCATCCTTTTCTGTTCTTCCGAAATTGAAACAGATCATCGGGTATTCCATACCATTTGCGGCTTCTAAACTCTGGGCAACAGGATAAGGATAGGGGATCGTGAATTTTGAATAAGTTTTTATGGTATGTGCAACTGCTTTGGTGCTGTACCGGCGATACAGGTTATAAGCTTCTTTGGCATAACCACTCATGCACATCACTTTTTTTCCTTCAACATAAGCCGGCATGGCATCCCAGATGAATTTGCGGCTGCTTCCCCATGCAAAATCACGAACCATATCAGCCTTGAAAATCCAGGTTTTCTTTTGCGTTGATTTTTGTTTTTCTCTTGCAGTGGCTTCTGCCAGTGTACTGATCTCTACTGGCTCTTTACTATTCTGAGCGGTTTGCCACCTCGCATACTGGGCCGGCGATAATACCTGCTGGTAATTCTGCGCAATACCCGTCGACATCACTATATGATCTGCCGGAACCGTCATAGCCACTTTATAATTACCAAAAACCAGGGCAAACTCACCGCTTCCGGTGAACTGGTGGTTCTGCCATCCCTGGAAATCACTGTACACACATAATCTTGGAAACCATTGTGTGATGGTATACAGATCATTTCCATCTTCAGGGAAATATTCATAACCTCCGCGGCCACCGTTTTTCGTTCGCTCTATAATATTATACCACCAGTCAATCCTGAATATGAATTGTTGCCCGGGTTTTAAAGGTGCAGGTAATTCAATACGCATCATGGTTCTGTTGATGGTATATTTTAAAGGAGTTCCGATAGCATTGGTCACCTTCATGATGTTATCGCCATATTCCCGGTCTTTTTTACCGGCCATTCTGTCGAGGTCTTGTTCGGTAACACTTTTAGGAAGAGAAGAACTACCTTCAAAACCGGAATTGTTTTTTGAACTGTGCTGGTTTTCGTCCAGTTGTAACCAGATATACGTTAAAGTGCTCGGCGAATTATTCCAGTAGGTAACGGTTTCTTTTCCATTCAAACGGCGGTTCGCCTCATCCAGTTCACAGGTGATATCATAATCACATCTTTGCTGCCAGTATTTTGGACCGGGTGCACCACTTGCAGTACGATATTCATTAGGCGTTGGCAAAATGGTGCCCAGTTGTTCAAAACGGTTACCATGGTTAGCGCCTGGATTGTTTTTGATATCCTGTGCACCCGCTGTGAGTGTTACAAAAAGACAGGCATTGATGAGTATATTTTTCATAAAAGTTTTATGGTGCATAAAATTAACGGTTATTATTTAGCAATATCCATCTGTCAGCAACCATCCATATAGCTGAAAGTAAAACAATTGTTGAAATGATGATAGTCCACCACCGGAAATTTATCTGTATTTTTTTTACAAATAAACTTATAGCGAGGGTAAAGAAAATAAATAAGATCTGCCCGGCCTCCAGGCCAATATTGAATCCTGCAAGGGGAAAAATAATGTTTTGGTCACTGGCCAGCATAAAGCGAATTGAATTTGCAAACCCCATACCATGGATGAGCCCGAAAAAAAGGGCAATAAAATAATTAATGCGGATATAATTCCGGCTTTCTGTTTTTA
>JANNZE010000076.1:0-1894 GCA_031410455.1 Chitinophagaceae bacterium
GATGATCAATCTTTTCAACTGGGCCAATAACCTTTTCAATCCCAATAAACCAAAAGGGCATAAAACAAAAGAGAAGGTTTTTTATAACACAGGATCCCGCACACCTTATCAGAAAAAATCCAACATTACGCAACAACGTGTAGATGAAATACTGGATAAGATCAACATGAAAGGATATCACTTCCTCACAGAAGAAGAAAAAGATATTCTCAAAAAAGCTGCGGAAGAAGATCTGTAACATTTAATTATACTTCATTTCCTTACATTCATGTATGAAATATTTTTTTACGCTGCTGAGCCTGTGTGTTTTCCATTTTACCATCCAGGCACAATCTGTAAATGAAAAAATTGATGCTACCCTGAAAGAACTGGCGTCCATTGAATTACAAAAACAAAAAGTAGCGGAAAAACTGGAAGGCCTCAAACTGGAACGCATACAGCTTCAGCTGGAAGAGATCGGTTATCCAAAACCCCTGCCGGGAGATGAGATCATAAAACATGCTGCTTACGTTTTATCCTTTGTTCCAAAATACAAACAGGCCCGATGGGTGGCGCATATCATTACACCGGATATCCTTTTTGGAACCGTATCACGCACCAATGATTTTCGCTTTGATTCCTCCATTCGTACCGGATCATCGGAAGAGTCTGATTATTTTTTAAAATCTGAAAGCAATGGTAAAGCAGTTTACGATGGTTTCGGTTATGACCGTGGTCACCTGGCGCCCTCCGCAGATTTCAGGTGGAGCCAGCGTGCGTTATCAGAATCTTATTTTTATTCTAACATGAGTCCGCAATTACCGGATTTTAACCGCGGTGGCTGGGGAGATCTGGAAGATGCGATACGTGGTTACATGTACAACAATAAAAACACGGTTTTATACATTGTAACAGGCCCGGTATTCAGTAATGATATGGCTTTGATAGAACGTGGAAAACATAAACTGCCGATCCCTAAATATTTTTATAAAGCAGCCATAGACCCGGTCAATAAACGAGCGATCGGTTTTATTATGCCCAATGCAGTAATAACCCAGCCGTTGAATTCATTTGCCGTTTCGATAGACAGTATAGAACAATTAACCGGACTGAATTTTTTTGAAAAATTACCTGCTACATTACAGGATTCACTGGAAAATTTAAAGAATCCAAAAGACTGGTTTCCGGAAAAAAATTCCGGCGGCGTGGAGCCCTTATCGCAGACCGCTCTTCCAAAGAATCATTTCAATACAACGGTAGCGAAACAATATTCTAAACGCAATGAAACGATTGGTGTATGCGGTACCGTTGTCAGCAGCCGTGTCAGCAAAGCGGGAAATATTCTTATTAATCTCGATCAGCCATACCCGAATACCGTTTTCACCATTTTCATTAAGAAAGAAGACATTGTAAACTTTAAATACAAAGCTGAAGAGGCGCTGAATGGAAAAATTATTTGTGTGAAAGGAAAAGTGATTGACCTGGGAGGTACTCCGGCCATGTACATTTCTTCAGAAAGCGATATCAGCATTGAGCCATAATTTTATTTCTCTTAACCATACAATTTGTTAATCAACATTAATTAACAGGTATACGCAGGATTTTTGCAAATGGTGCATCTGAAAACACATCGATGCACCTTAAAAATCTTTCTTTCATAATTGCCGTAATGTTTCTTTTTTCTTCCTGCAAAAAAAACAGTGAAGATGGGATTTCGCATTTAACAACTCCAACAGGCAATAACAGCACAACTTCGCCAACAACTGTTCAGTTGAAAGATTCGGCCGTTTCCATTTCCAAAGACCTGTACCTGTGGAATCAATCCATACCCTCTTCTTTTACCGGGAGTATTTTCCAGGATTACTCAGCTATCATGACCCATCTCCGCAGTTATAGTACCGAGGGGGGATTTTCG
>JANNZE010000077.1:0-2342 GCA_031410455.1 Chitinophagaceae bacterium
TCTGCTTCTACTATCACCCTTAACTCACGGCCGGCCTGGATAGCGTAAGCTTTTTCAACACCCTGGTATGCCTGTGCAAGGTTTTCCAGGTCCTTGATTCGTTGAATGTATTGCTGCATGATCTCACGTCTTGCGCCTGGCCTTGCACCGCTAATGGCATCACAAGCCTGGATAATGGGAGAGATCACATATTGCATTTCCATTTCATCATGGTGAGCACCAATGGCATTTACTACCGCAGGATTTTCGCCATATTTTTCCGCAAGCTTGGCTCCGAGCAAAGCATGGCTTAATTCAGTTTCTTCATCCGGAACTTTACCGATATCATGTAAAAGTCCTGCTCTTTTGGCCAGCTTCGGATTCATGCCCAATTCTGCTGCCATGATGCCGCATAGATTGGCCGTTTCACGACTGTGCATCAACAGGTTCTGTCCGTAAGAAGAACGGAAACGCATCCGTCCCACCATTCTCACCAATTCTTTATGTAAACCATGGATTCCCAGTTCAATAACGGTTCTTTCACCGATATCCATTACCTGGTCT
Organism: Chitinophagaceae bacterium; assembly: GCA_031410455.1. Classification (GTDB taxonomy): domain Bacteria; phylum Bacteroidota; class Bacteroidia; order Chitinophagales; family Chitinophagaceae; genus Ferruginibacter. Next base: position 544 of record JANNZE010000077.1, read on the forward strand.
TCCAGTTGTTTCTTTGTTTTTTCCACCACCTCTTCAATACGTGCCGGGTGGATACGTCCATCAGCAACAAGGCGCTGTAAACTCAAACGGGCTATTTCTCTTCTCAGTGGATCAAAAGATGAAAGAACGATCGCCTCCGGTGTGTCATCCACAATCAGGTCAACCCCGGTTGCAGCTTCAATGGCACGGATATTTCTACCCTCACGACCAATGATCGAACCTTTGATTTCATCACTTTCCAGGTTGAAAACAGTGATGGCATTTTCTATAGCCTGCTCCGCAGCTGTACGCTGGATAGTTTGAATAATGATTTTACGGGCTTCTTTATTGGCTCTCAGTTTAGCCTCTTCCACAATTTCCTGCTGAATCACAATAGCTTTGGAATGTGCTTCCTGGCGGAGACTTTCTATCAATTGGGTTTTAGCATCTTCGGCTGTTAAACCGGCTACTTTTTCTAAACGGCGGATGTGTTCTTCCTGGTGTTTTTCCAGTTCCGTTCGCTTGATATTTACTACCTCAATCTGGCGGTTGAGGTTTTCCTTGATCTGCTCATTTTCTTTGAGTTGCTTTTCCAGCGCAACTTCTTTTTGTGTAAAACTCTGTTCTTTTTGTTTAACACGATTTTCAGATTCGTTCAGTTTCTGTGTACGCTGCAGTACATCGCGGTCGTGTTCCAGTTTCATCTGAACAGCCTTTTCTTTGGCTTCCAGTATCTTTTCCTTTTTGAGGTTTTCCGCCTGTAACTTACTGTCTTCTAGAAATTTAGCGGCTTGTGCCTGGGCATCTTCAACTTGTTTTTTTGTGTCTTTCGCAAAAATTAATTTACCCAAAAGGATACCTGCCACCAGGGCAGCTATTCCTATGATGACATACATTATATAAGGCTCCATGTAAATTGTTCGTTTTTATCGTTGTCAATAAATATTTCATCCTACTCCTTTATTTATGGTAATATGGACAAGGGGCGAAGATAAAGAAATTTGTGGGTAAGAATATATGGGTTGTTGAAACTCAATTCCAATGCACCCATCTATACATTATCCAGCTGTTCTTCCATTCTGAGGAGTGCTTCAGAAAGTTCTTTGGAGGATGCTCCGTTTTCGGCATCGGCATTCTGGGTGGCGAACCAGATAATCACCATGGCGATATAATCCTGCATATCCTTACCCGCAAATTGGGTTTTATATTCCAGGATCTTATCATTGATGAGTTTGAGGTTTTTACGAATGGTCTCCTCGTTCTCGGGTTCGGTTTTGATCCGGTAAGTACGGTCGCCGATCAGTATGTTTATAGGAATAAGTTCCGCCATAATTTATTCAGATAGAAGCGCCATGCATTTATCAATATCCTTTAAATATTTGTTGATGGTTTGCTCCAGTTGTTTTTTGTCCTGTTCATTCATACCGCCCGCTGCTGCTTTCAGAATGGAATTTTGTTGCTGTAAAGTTTCGATCGTGTTTTGTAATTCCTGCTGCTGTTGTTTCAGAGATTCAATCATCCGCGACTGGGATTCGGTTTGTTTACGGAGCAGACTGATCTCTTTCAGCCGTAACTGTAATTTTTGCTGTACCCTTTTTACAAGCTCTGTAACACTCATTATTTCCTGATTTCTGCGTTCAGTTCTCTTTCATAAACATTCACCAGTTGCTGCATCATGGAATCAATATCAGCATCCGTAAGTGTTTTTGACTCATCTGAGAAACTGAAATTAACAGCCATAGACTTTTTGTCCTTCCCTAATTTCTCACTTTCAAACACATCAAACAATCTCACAGCAGTTAAATTACCGATTTTTAATT
>JANNZE010000078.1:0-7855 GCA_031410455.1 Chitinophagaceae bacterium
TATAACTGCCTTACTGGTGATCGATGGCGTTTCTGCAACACTTACCTCTACACTTGCATGGGTTGGTGGCCAGCCTTATGTAGCTCCTTTCACGGGAACTTTCAATGGTGCTGCTGCAACCGTTACGTTTTCTGTTGATGCAGATGGTATGAATGCTACCGTTGTATCTTCCAATATTCCGGGACATACGAGTGCAGTATTTGCTATAATAAAAGAAACTTCCAGCGCTCTTGTGGAAGGTTACAACGGAACGTATTCCACTACTGCACCGGAAACAGGCGTGTTTAACATCCTGATCTCCCGCCCTGCAGGATTATGGGGTGGAATATCGAGGGAGAACGGACAATCATCAACAGATGACCAGGACGGAACATATGTGAATGGTAAATTATTCCAGGGCACTACACAGATAGGAACTTTAAACGGAGATGTAATCACCGGATCATTCCTGGATGGTAACAACAATACTGTTACCATTGAAGGAAGAAGAGTATTATAATTCCGGTTTTGTTCTGCTTTAATCGTTTTTTAAACCCCGTGATCGCACGGGGTTTTTTGCTATACCCAATACGTTCTATATTTACAGCTTAATTATACAATGAAAGTAATAGATCATATCAAAGAAGCGAAGGACACACTGGTATCATTTGAGATTTTACCGCCGTTAAAGGGAAAAGGCATCCAGGGTTTGTACCAGCACCTGGATCCGCTAATGGAATTCAAACCTGCATTCATCAATGTTACCTATCACAGAAGTGAGCATGTTTTTAAAAAAACGGCAAACGGTACTTTTGAAAAAGTGATCGTAAGAAAGCGCCCGGGTACGGAATCCATCTGTGCAGCGATCATGAATAAATACAATGTTGATACAGTGCCTCACCTGATCTGCGGAGGTTTCGGCATCAATGAAACGGAGGATGCACTGATCAATCTTAATTATTTAGGAATTGACAATGTATTGGTATTGCGGGGTGATGCTGCAAAAAATGAAACTACTTTTGAAGCGGAACCGGGCGGACATCAATATGCGATAGACCTGCTGAAACAGGTTTGTAACCTGAATGCAGGCATCTACCTGGAGCAGGACTTGAAAAACACCTCCAAAACTAAATTCTGTATTGGCGTTGCCGGTTACCCGGAAAAACATTTTGAAGCGCCCAATATGGATTCAGATCTGCAACACCTGAAACGAAAAGTGGATGCAGGTGCAGATTACGTCGTTACCCAGATGTTTTTCGACAATGAAAAATATTTTTCTTTTGTAAAGGCCTGCCGGGATATCGGTATCACCGTTCCCATTATACCGGGATTGAAACCTGTGTACACCAAAAAACAAATGACCGTATTGCCGAAGACCTTTCATATTGATCTTCCTGCTGCTTTATCCAATGAAATGAATAAATGCCAGAGTGATGAGATGGTGGCGGAACTGGGAACTGAATGGATGCTGGAACAATCAAAAGAACTGAAGAAAGCAGGCGTACCTGTTCTTCATTATTACACATTGGGCAAACCGAATATTGTTGCTGATGTGGTAAAGAAATTATTTTAACAGGTATTGCAATACGGTCTCGTTCAGTTTTACAGGATATTTTTTGCGGAGTTCTTTTAACCAAAGTTCTTCCAGTACTACCTGGTAATCGTTGATCACCAAACCTTTTGCTTCTTCAAATTCCCGTTGTTCATTACCCGGATATACGCGTAAATATTTTACGAATGCCGCTGTTCCGTCTGCGTTTTTAACCAGGGGTGAATAGGAATTGGTTACAGGTGATTGTACAAAATCGGTTCCGATGATCTGTGTGAGTTCATAACGACCACTGTCAACCTGTAAGGTGGCCGTATATTCTTCTGCAATCTTTCTCCAGTCGGTTCCTTTCTGCATAGCAATAAATGCTGCATCTGCCGTTGATGCGGTGCCACAGTTGAAGATGAGCACATCAGCACTTTGCGCCCATTTGTATTTTGTTTTATTGGCTGCATAATATTTCCTGAGACCTGCAGAATCTTCTGAAGCTTTGCCCCAGATATTTTTTTCCATGATCTCAAATAACATATTTCCTTCTTCAAACTCTCTCATCTGAAAACGGAAATCATTGTTATAATCTTCCAGGTGTTCTTTATAATATTCCACCGCGGCAAATGTTGCATAGCGGTTCCACAGAGCTGTATTGTTTTCTCCTTTGTAAGCATCAGGATTGCCCTTATATTTCACAACAAATGATAACCAGTCGGATGCATTCACCGTTTTATTTTTGAATTGCAGAACCGGTTTTTTGCTGATGGGAAATGATGAGACCATATCTGCGTTTGCCAGCGCACTGTCGGCATACCGGAAAAGATCAGCATCTTTTACAACAGCCAGTTTTTTCATCCCTGTTTTTGTAATGATCTGCCTGGCAAAACGGTTACGGGGTTCTTCTATCCTTGAATTTTTCTGAATTTTTTGTTTGATCTCAAATGAGGCCACCGGATCATTTTTATCAGCACTTACTTTAGTATGCGATAATCTTTTTACAATATGAATTCCATAAGGCGTTATAAACGGCTGCGTAATGTCGCCATCGCTATTTAACCTGAACACTTCCTTTTCAAAAGCCTGGTCAAATTTTCCTGTACCAAATTCAGGAAGTTCTCCACCAACCTGGAAAGTGAGTTTATCGTCGCTGAATTTTTGCGCAGCTGCCGAAAAATCTGCACCCGTTTTTAATGCCCTGTATATAGAATCCGCTTTCTGAACCATCAATTGTTTGGATGCTTCATCTGCGCCTGGAGGAATAGAGAATAATATCTGGGCAACTTTCCATAAACCTGCAGCATTGCGTTCTTCTACAACTTTAAAAACATGCCATGCATTTTTAGAACGATAAGGTTTGCAAGACTGTCCTGGTTTTAAATTATAAATAATGTTTTCATAATTATACGGAAGCGTAAATGCAGTTATGAACCCGATGTCGGAAAATTTAGTACTGGCAATGTTGCTGGTTTCTTCTGCGATCTGCTGGTAATTGGTTTTTCCGGATTGTAACGCCTCGCTGATCTTACTGATGGCCTGCCATGCTTTTGCTGTGTCTGCAGCAACTGTTCCGGAAAGTACAGGAACAGAGAAATGTACCGCGTGAATATCTTTCTGACTTCTGTTAAACGCTTCATTGTACAGATCATTTACGGCCTTTTCATCACTCAGGTAATTGTCCTGCACCTGTAACCTGAAATTGGCAATATCTGCTTTTATGTGATCCAGTGTGTCGAATCTTTTTTCACTCGCCGCCTTCACTTTCAATTTAAAATTGGTATACAATTCCAGGTATTCGCGAAGCGCTTTTTCTTTGTTGGCTGTTGTTTGCTTATTCTTATTATATGCTCTTAAAAATTCATCTTTGGTAACTACATTATTACCGTAAGTAAACAATGTCTGACTGCTCGAAGCGAGCGATGCAGCTACGAATATTCCAAATAAAAGAACCTGCTTCATTTTACTGTTTTTTATTTTTCATTTTCACCTGCATCAGATCATCCAGTTGCTGCCAGGTTAATTTTTTACCAATGATTCTTTTGTCTTTATCCAGCAGGTACAACGTTGGCGTTTGAATCACATCAAATAATTGTTTGTAACTCGGTGCCTGTGAATTTTTTTCTTCCTCCTGCATTTGCTTTGTCTGGTATACATTCACCCAGCTTTTCAGTTTGTGTTCCTTGATATAATTCACCCACGCATTTTTATCATATTCTGTATTTACTGCGTAGATCTTAACATTCGTATTTTTCCATTTTGCCTGGTAGATAGAATCTATTCTTGGTATTTCCTGTTTGCAATGTCCGCAATTGGGATCCCAGAAAACAACAACCGTAAAATCTGCTTTCTGATCGTATAAACTCTGCACTTTTCCTGTGGAATCTATCAGCTGAAGATTGGCGGCTGTTTCTCCTATGAGATTAGACATCTGCATATATGCCCTGCGTGAAATGGTTTCCATCTGTTTTTCATTCAGCCATGGCGTTAAACCTTTGCTGTGGTATTTGTTGAAAAGATGAACGAACACCGCATCCTGCCCCATATATTTGGGATTGATGTATTCATCCGTAAACCAGTTCAGTAAAAATTTATACATCTCCGGAGCAGATCTTGCCAGTAACAATTTGTAATCGAGGTCTTTTATGATACTGTCTGATGCCTGGGGAATGATCTCCCTGTAATAACGCTCCAGTTTCGGCTGATAGAAAGGTGTTCTGATCACACGTTCATCCATGAAGCTGATGCCATCCCAGTAATGAGATTTGTAATAATAATAATTATCCATGGAGTCCTGGGACGTCACCGGTTTTTTCTTTGGAACCTCCGGATCTTTCATAGCTGATAATAAAATGGCCATCATGCTTTCCGGATTTTTTTTCACGAGTTCATTGCGATAGTTATTCAGTTCTTCGTTATACTCGTTGTATTTATTTTCATGAATTACTGAATCCTCTTTCGTTTTGGAAACATTGTATGCATTTCTTTCTGCCTGCATCTGCTGGCCTTTGCTCATTACAAACTTCTGGTAAGATTCAAACAGGAGATTGGCGGTTGATCCTTTAACTACCATTCCATTATAATCAGCTGTATCTGCTTTTATGGAAATTTCCTGCTCTTTGTCGATCAGAAAATCGGCAGTTAATGTACGGTTAGGAAATGCAATTGCATAAATACCAGGCACCAGCGGCTTTGTACCTGAAAATATGGCCGTACCATTTGAACTTACTGCCGCAGAATCAGCAATGTTATAGTTCTTGCCCATATGATACGCGAGGTAGGCAATACCGGAAGTATAACTATTTGTTTTGAAGGTTACCTTATAACCCTGTGCCGCCAGCTGAAATGTTATTGCAAGACTTACAAACAGCGTAAATATTTTCTTCATAAGACATAAAAAAGGTAAACAAATGTATTCAAATTGTATCGTATAAGTGAATGCACGGGCTTCCGGCAGTTTAAAATTACAAATCGTTAACAAAGGCTCATGAATGGTTAATGCCTAATTTTACACCGTGAAAATCAAAAAGAAACAGGTAATACTCGAAAACATCGACGTAAGCGGGTATGCCGCAGAAGGAAAAGCGCTGGCAAGAGAAAATGGAAAAGTGATATTTATCACCGGTGCCGTACCAGGCGATAAAGCAGATATTCTCATCACAAAAAGTAAAAAAGACTGGGCTGAAGGCATTGCTTTAAAAATTAATACACCTTCCCCGGAAAGAGTGACGCCTTTCTGCCGTCATTTTGGAACATGCGGTGGTTGTAAATGGCAAATGCTCCCCTATCACAAACAACTGGAATATAAACAACAGGAGGTTTCTGATAATCTGCGGAAAATTTCAAAAGCCGAATTACCTCCTGTTATGCCGATCATTGGCAGTGATGCTACCACTGCCTACCGCAATAAACTGGAATTCACCTTCAGCAACAAAAGATTTCTTACCAAAGATGAAATGAATACAGGTGAAATGATCCCACAGCAAAATGCACTGGGATATCATGCGCCACGGGTATTTGATAAAGTGCTGAACATTACTGAATGCTGGCTGATGGACAATGTCAACAATACCATCCGGAACAGTGTCCGCGAATTAAGTATACAACATAATTTTTCTTATTACGATATCAAGGAACACACCGGCTGGCTCAGAAATATCATTGTTCGTTTTACTACCACCGGAGAATTGATGATCAACGTCTGCCTGAATTATGAAGAAGAAACGCATCGTAAAATTTTACTGGATCATCTTTTAAAAGCAGTGCCTTCCATCACTACCTTATTATTCACGATCAACCCCAAATGGAATGACAGTATTTACGATCTTACGCCACAGGTATATTATGGTAATGGATATATAACGGAATATTTAGAAAAGTTTCAGTTCATGATCAGTCCAAAATCTTTTTTTCAGACCAACACCCGGCAGGCAGAAAAATTATATGGTGTGGTGAGAGATTTTGCAGCGCTTACGGGAAACGAAATTGTATATGATCTGTATTGCGGTACCGGCAGTATTGGAATATTTGTAAGTCCGCTGGCTAAAAAAATCATAGGTGTGGAAACGATCTCCGAGGCCATTGAAGATGCGAAGAAAAATGCCGCACTGAATCACCTGGAGAATGCACATTTTTATGCGGGAGATGTGATCAAAATTGTGAACGACCAGTTTTTTGCAGATCATGGAAAGCCGGATGTGATCATCACAGATCCGCCGCGTGCAGGCATGCATGAAAAGCTGGTGATCAAATTACTGGAGATAGAATCTCCAAAGATCATATATGTAAGCTGCAATACGGCCACACAGGCACGTGACCTGGGTTTACTGAGTGAAAAATACACGATAGAAAAAATACAACCGGTAGATATGTTCCCTCATACACATCATATAGAATGTGTGGTATCATTAAAACTGAAGTGTTAACGAAGCCCTTAACTTTGTATAATGGCATATGGAAATAGTTTTCAGCGAACAACACCAGTTGTACTGAACCTGATCATCATTAATGTTCTGGTATTTATTGCACAATCAGTTTTTGGCAGCGGCGATGGCATGAATAAGGTGGATGACCTGTTTGCGCTGCACCATTTTAAGTCGGAGGTTTTTAAACCGCACCAGATCATCACGCATATGTTTATGCATGGCGGTTTTTTTCATTTATTATTCAATATGCTGGCATTGTGGATGTTTGGTTCCCTAATAGAGAGGATGTGGGGGCCTAAACGTTTTCTGATGTTCTATTTCATTTGTGGTATCGGCGCAGCCCTTACACAAATGGCCAGTTATGCCTATGATTTTCATAAGTTCGATCAGATGGTGCTGAATGCGCAGGATTTTGAAACCTACCAGTTCATTCTCCGCAGAAATGCCACGGTTGGTGCCTCGGGCGCTATCATGGGTTTGCTGGCAGCATTCGGTTACCTTTTCCCCAATACAACTTTAATGATTATGCCGATTCCTTTTCCTGTAAAAGCAAAATGGGCGATCCTGGGCATCATTGCCCTGGATGTATTTGGCGGATTTACAAAAGTGCCGGGAGACAATATTGCACATTTTGCACATATCGGCGGAGCACTTATTGGATTTTTAATTGTTTTATACTGGAACAAAACCAACAAACAAACGTTTTATTAATCAGGATTAACATTGGTTTATTATTTGGATTTGTATATTTAAGAACATTCGATAATGGGAGAAGCAGACAGACATGGAGAATATAAAAAGGTGAGGCAGCGCTTCAGCCTTGGTTATGACGGCAATGCCGTTACCACGCTTTTCATCCTGAATATGACCTTTTTTTTACTGCTGCTCATTATTAAAGTATTTTTCTTTTTCAACCAGCAATCACCTGCTCAGTATGAATCACAGGTTCTCAACTGGTTCTCGCTCCCTTCCGGTCTAAAACTTTTATCAGAACGCCCCTGGACCATCCTCACCTACATGTTCAGTGATACCAGCAATAACATCATGCGTATCCTGGGCAATATGTTATGGCTATGGGCTTTTGGCAAAGTGTTGCAGGACATCATGGGAAACAATAAGATCATTCCCATTTATATATATGGCGGATGGGTCGGCGCCTTGTTTTTTATCATTGCACATTATGCCATTCCCTCTCTTCATCCACAGATTGGTTTAACCGGATTACTGGGTGCCAATTGCGGAACACTGGCAGTAGCGATGGCCACTACCACACTGGCTCCTGATCATCGTTTTTTTACACAGATACGTGGAGGAATTCCTATATGGGTGCTGATGGTATTTTACCTGGTGATTGATCTTGCAGGCATTTCAACTTTAGGTGCAGCCTATTCTCTTGCACATATAGGCGGAGCCGTGG
>JANNZE010000079.1:0-2159 GCA_031410455.1 Chitinophagaceae bacterium
CCTGGCCTATGCACTCAACGGCGGCAAGGCGATAGCGTGTAATGATATGTTCTTCAGTGCTATGGACAATCTGATCATGCCTAACCGCGGAGCCAATATGGGAGATGGATGGGAAACCAAAAGGAACCGAACGCCCGGTAACCGCGACTGGGTGATTATCAAACTCGGCCACCCGGGCATTATTGAAAAAATGGTGGTGGATACCTGTCATTTTAAAGGGAACTATCCCGACAGATGTTCTGTAGAAGCATGTTTATCGCTAAACGATGAAGAGGTGATCAGCGGAAAAGTAAACTGGCAAACAATTTTAGCGGAACAAAAATTATCTGCTGATCTTGAACATGCATATGCAGGGGAAATAAACAAACTTCCCGCATCACATATACGTTTAAACATTTTTCCTGATGGTGGCATCAGCAGGTTACGACTCATTGGTAAGAAATATTCAGCATGATAGCAGGAATTTTATTTTCAGTTTTACTGGTCATTCTGATCATGATAGTAGTGATGACCTACTATCTGAACGCTTTAAAGAAAGAAGCAGATGATGGCGACACCGATCAACAGGATAAGCAGGCGGAGAAGATCGGCAACAGCCAGAATTTTATTTATGCCGCCCTTGTGCTTACTGCAGTTTTGATGGTGATAGTGCTGTACCTGCAATTGAAAGGTACAGTATGGGAAGGCCACCTGATGGAATGGCTTAACATTGTGATCCGGTTAATGCATATCACTTTTGGTATTGCATGGATCGGGGCTTCCTTTTATTTTGTGTTCCTGGAGAATGCATTGAACAGAACCAAAGATGTAAGAGAAGAACTTGCAGGAAATTTGTGGGCTGTACATGGCGGGGGATTTTATTATTTAGAAAAATATAAGGTCGCTCCAAAGACTATTCCGCGTCATTTACACTGGTTTAAATATGAAGCATATTTCACGTGGCTGACGGGTTTTTCTTTATTGTTTGTAGTGTATTATTTCAATGCAGGCGCAATGCTCATTGATAAAAATATTCTGAACATCACACCTTCTGCAGGAATTGGTATTGGTGTCGGTTCATTCATTATTTCCTGGATCATATATGATTTGTTGTGCAAATCCCCGTTAAGTAAGTACAAACCTTTATTTACATTTCTGGGGATTGTTCTGGCTATCGGGTTTGCTTATTTCTATTCTAAAGTATTCACCAGCAGAGCAGCGTATATACATTTCGGAGCCATGCTGGGAAGTATCATGGTTGCGAATGTATTTTTTGTGATCATTCCTGCACAGAAAGCAATGGTAAAAGCTGCAAAAGAAGGATTGCCATTAAATTCCCAACTGGGGAAAAATGCAGGATTAAGATCGTTGCACAACAATTATTTTACATTGCCGGTGTTATTCGTGATGATCAGTAATCATTTTCCAAGTACATTCGGGAATGAATATCCATGGCTCATCCTGTCTGTGATCACCATAGGAACTGCAGGCGTAAAACATTATCTGAACCTCAAAGAAAAAGGGCAATTGTCGGTGTGGATCTTACCGGTATCTGTTGTTATTTTACTGGCTGCAGCTTTCATGACGGCTCCATCCAAACCCGGTTCGTGTGATAAAGAAATAAGTATTGTAGAAGTAAATGCGATCATCCAGAATAGGTGTGTGCAGTGTCATTCTTCCAAACCTACAGATGATGTGTATACAGCGCCGCCTAACGGGGTGATATATGATACACCTGCAGATATTGCAAAACTGAAAGACAAGATCATGCAGCGTGTAGTGATCACTAAAACGATGCCTCAGAATAATAAAACCAACATGACGGATAAAGAAAGAGATATTATCCGTTGCTGGATCGAACAGGGTGCATCATTAAAATAAAATAATGAAATTAGAATCGTTCAATAATTTATCAAAGGAAGAAAGGGCAAAAGAATTATCGGTTTGCTGCGGAAGTGAAAAATGGCAACAATCAATGGCGGCTGCGGCTCCATTTTCATCACTTGCGGCAATGGCCGGCGTTGCTGAAAAAATCTGGTATACAGAATGTTTTGAAGCAGACTGGCTGGAAGCTTTTCGTCATCATCCGAAGATCGGTGACGTACAATCTTTGAAAGAGAAATTTGCTTCTACACAGCATCTTACATCCAATGAACAGCAATCTGTGAATACTGCTTCTG
>JANNZE010000080.1:0-3542 GCA_031410455.1 Chitinophagaceae bacterium
CAGTCGTATAATTTTTTCATGCCTTCCCAGTCATCTTTTGCCAAATGCTGTTTTCAGAGTAGATGTGAATGCAGCCTGGACTTTGGAGACTGCCATGCAAAAAATACCTCTACTGAAAGACCTGGGAGTTGAACTGGTGGAACAGCCTTTGGCAAAAGATGACTGGGAAGGCATGAAAAAATTATACGACTGGTCGCCTCTGCCTGTTTTTGCAGATGAATCCTGTGTATCAGAATCTGATGTATTGCATTGTCATAAACATTTTCATGGTATCAATATCAAACTTACAAAATGCAGTGGCATTACGCCAGCCAAAAGAATGATCGACAAGGCACGTGAACTGGAAATGAGCATCATGCTGGGCTGTATGAATGAAAGTTCTGTAGGATCTGCCGCTATTGCACACCTGGCGCCGTTGGTAGATTATATTGACATGGACGGACCACTGTTGTTGCAACAAGATATTGCTGAAGGAATAAAGTATGATAACGGAAACATTATCTATAATTCAGATCCCGGACTGGGAATAAATATGCTGGAAATTATCTCATAAACATTCTTACGATCTTTTCTTTTTTACCAAAAGGCGGATACCGGAAAGGAACATCTATCCAGGTAGTTGTTTTCAACATACCTTTCGCGTGTGTAAAGTTGTCAAATGAAAACTTTCCATGATAAGATCCGAATCCACTGGTGCCCACACCACCAAATGGAATGGCAGGATTGCTCAGGTGCATCAGCGTATCATTTACACAACCGGAGCCGAAACGAATATTTTCAATAATGAACTTTTCATTTTTCCTGTTATCTGTAAAGATGTATAAGGCCAATGGATAAGCGTACCGGTTCACAACAGAAGGAACATCTGATAAATTGTCGTAGGTGATTACCGGCAATACAGGGCCGAAAATTTCTTCCTGCATGATTTCATCTTCATGGCCGATTCCATCTATTAAAGTAGGAGCAATGTACAATGTATCTCTTTCTTTTTTTCCGCCAAAAATGATATTTCCTTTTTCAAGGTATTTTGCAACGGCATCAAATCTTTTAAGATTGACCATCCTTGTATAGTCAGCGCTTTTTTTTGGGTCTTCACCATAAAATTGTTGAACTGCTTCCTTCAATAAACGGCAGAATTTCTCTTTTACAGAAGTATGAATTAAGATATAATCCGGCGCAACACAGGTTTGTCCCGCATTAATGAATTTGCCCCAGGCGATTCGTTTAGCAGCAATCGATAAACTTGCTGTTTCATCTATAATGCAGGGAGACTTACCACCGAGTTCCAGTGTTACGGGGGTAAGGTGTTCCGCTGCCATCGCCATAATTCTTTTTCCTACAGCTACACTTCCGGTAAAAAAAACATGATCGAATGGTAATTTCATTAACTGTGGCACCACCGTTGCACCTTCACCTGTGATCACCTTAATAAAGTTTTCATCAAAAGTTTCAGAAATGATCTGAACGATCACGTCACTCGTGTGTTGGGTTTCTTCCGAAGGTTTTAAAAAGCTGCAATTACCACCGGCGATAGAGCCTACCAGGGGCGAAAGCGTCAGTTGAAATGGATAATTCCATGGAGCAATGATGAGTGTGATACCTAATGGATCTTTATATATTTTACTGGAAGATGGTTGTGCTATCAATGGGGTGGAAACTGTTTCCGGTTGCATCCATTCTTTCAGGTTTTTTAATGTATTATTGATCTCTTCATACACAAACCCGATCTCTGTTGTATAGGTTTCCATAGAAGATTTGTGCAGATCAAGAAATAACGCCTGTATAATTTCCTGCTCTCTTTTTTTGATGGCATTTTTGAGCTTGATAAGTTGCTTCTTTCTGAAATCATAAGTTCGGGTATTGCCTTCGAGAAAAAAAGCATTCATGCGGTCAAATGACTCTTTGATGTTGTTCATATACTGTTAGTAAGATTAACAAATTACAGAGAATACAGGTAAGGCTGGTGTTTTGTTGATGAAATTCTGCAGTTAATTAAAATATCCGATTTTCGCAACATGACTCCAGAAAGAAGTGAAAGACTTACAGGCGTATTGAATAAACGCCAGCCAAATCTTACCATTGTATTGGAAAATGTTTCAGATCCTCACAACATATCTGCAGTAATGCGCACCTGTGATGCGGTCGGTGTGCAGGATATTTATATTTTGAATACGATCATCGGCAAACATAAAAAATGGGGCGCCAAAAGTTCTTCAAGTGCTGCCAAATGGCTGACTGTTCACCAGTTCAACGATGTGAATGAATGCATCGCAACCTTGCGGAATAATTATAATAAAATTTATTCCACCCATTTATCAAAAGATGCGTTGGGCCTATATGATCTGGATCTGACAGATTCGGTGGCCCTGGTATTTGGAAATGAACACAGTGGTGTAAGTGAAGAATTAATGGATAAGGTAGATGGAAATTTTATCATACCACAGGTTGGGATCATCAAAAGTCTGAATATTTCAGTTGCATGCGCCGTTACTTTATATGAAGCTCATCGTCAGAAATTTATTGCAGGGCATTATAACAATCCTTCCTTACCTCCGGATAAATTATCTCTACTAAGGCACGAATGGGGATTTCTGGAAGAAGATTAATCCACACTCCGGGAATTTATCTCCCGGTTTTATGGCTGAGACAGGATGTTCGGATGGAAAATGCAAAACATTGATTCATATAATGTTGTGGCATATCTTTTGACTTTTGCCTATGAAACAGGCTAATTATGCGGTTACACCATGCTATAAATTTTATAGCGCTCACTTTTATTATTTTATGTTCATGTAGTTCCGGTAACAAAAAATCTGCATTTCCGGATTCAGAAATGTATGATCTTTCTCATCCAAAGGTTATTAAGCTCCCGATGGAACTGGATGAAATTTCAGGAATTGCGTATTATCCAAAAGATACCAGTGTATTTGCCATTATTGATGAAGATGGTATGCTGTATAAAATATCACTTAATCAGCCCGATAAATTACGTTCGTGGCGATTTGATAAAAAAAGAGATTATGAAGATCTGTTACTGATCGATAGTAGTTTTTATGTTTTGGTGAGCAGCGGGGATATTGTAAAGGTGAATTTTGTTGAGGATAAACTTAATTCCACCAAAATTGAACTTTCCAGCTTATCAAAAAATCAAAATGAATTTGAATCGATGTTCCGCGATTCAGGCAAGATCATTATCCTTTGTAAAAGTTGTGATACAGATACAAAAAATCAGTCCTCTTCTTTCGCCTGGAATTTAGCAGATTCTACTCCGTCACTGCTTCCTCATTTATCTTTTGATTACAGTGCCGTTTTCAAAACGAAACCTAAAGACCTGAAAGCATCTGCTGCCGCAGTGAATCCCATTACCAATGAAATATACATTGTGTCAGCCATTCACAGTTTATTGCTGGTAACATCTATGGATGGAAAATTAATATCATCCTATCAACTGGATCCTAAAATTTATAAACAACCCGAAGGCATTGCCTTTACTCCGGAAGGTGATCTTATAATTTCGAATGAGTTCGTTGAAGATGGAACTT
>JANNZE010000081.1:0-1818 GCA_031410455.1 Chitinophagaceae bacterium
AAGTGGTGGCATTGGTTTTCCGGTTACTGCCGTTATCAATGTCAATAATCCTTCAATGGTGAGGTTTACCTTTACAAATGCTTTTCCCAACAGAACAACATTAACGCTCACGGTTAATGCCGTAAATGATATTGCCGGTAATACATTTAATAACGGAACAGCAACGTTTGCATTTTTTACACCCGATCCGTATGATGTGGTGATAGATGAGATCATGGCTGACCCCACTCCACAGGTAGCATTGCCGAACTCCGAATGGATCGAATTAAAAAACACTTCAGGGTTTGATATCAATCTTGCAGGATGGCGTATCGGAAAAACTTCCGGGGAAAGCGGACCAATGCCGTCTTATACTTTGCGCCCCGATAGCTTTGTGATCATTACTACCAGCAGCGCAGTAGCAGAATTATCCCGTTTCGGAAATGTTATTTCCGTTACCAATTTTCCAACGTTAAGTAATGACGGAGATCTTATTTATTTAAAATCAGCTGCAGGCGTTTACATACATGTTGTTGAATATTCTTCTTCATGGTATAAAAATGAATTAAAGAAAGATGGAGGCTGGACGCTGGAAATGATCGACACCCGGAATCCTTGTGCAGGAATTTCCAACTGGATGGCCAGTACCGATAATTCCGGAGGAACACCCGGAAGAAAAAATTCTGTTGATGGCGTAAACCCGGATACAGAGGCGCCGAAACTGGTAAGAGCCTATGCGCCGGATAGTGTAACGGTTGTTCTTGTTTTTAATGAACCTTTATCTGCAACATCTGCCGCTACTGCCAATTATACTTTCAATAATGGAATTGCCAATCCCACAACGGTTGTTGCAGTTTCTCCTACATTTACCAGGGTTACCTTAACGCTTTCTACTCCACTCTTACGAAATATTATTTATACTGTTAATGCATCCGGAATTTCCGATTGTTCAGGAAATGTAAATTCAAATGGAGTTGCACGCGTGGGTTTGTATGAAAGTTTAGACAGCCTTGATATTGTGATCAATGAAATTTTATTTAATCCGGTTCCATCCAGTGTTGATTATGTGGAATTGTATAACCGCAGCAATGACATCATCAATTTAAGAAATGCATATCTCGCCAATTACAGTTCAACAAATGTTATTTCCAGTATAACGCAGGTGAGTACAGAAGATTATTTATTATTTCCGGGAGATTTTGTGGTGATCACTACAGATATACCGGCAGTATTGTCGCAGTTCGTTGCACAAAATCCATCTGCATTCATACAGTTGTCTTCTATGCCTTCTTATTCTGATGCATCCGGAACAGTGATCGTTCTGAATCAGCAGGGAAATGTTGTGGATCTGGTTTCTTATAATGAAAAATGGCATTTCAGCCTGATCAGCAACAGGGAAGGTGTTGCCCTGGAAAGGATAGATTATAACGGTACATCCAACAATTCATCTAACTGGCACAGCGCAGCATCCAGTGTGAATTTCGGAACACCTACCTATAAAAATTCACAGTCGCGTTTAAATGAAACGGTTACAGGTACGGTAAAAATTTCACCGGATGTTTTCAGTCCGGATAATGATGGTTTTGATGATTTTCTTACGATCGATTATCAGTTTCCGGAACCGGGATATGTGTCTAACATTACAATATTCGATGCGGTTGGAAGACCTGTTCGTTATTTACAACGCAATGCATTAAATGGAATCCGCGGTACCTATCGCTGGGATGGACTGGGAGAAAAAAGTGAAAGACTGGCAGTAGGTTTATATATCATCTATACAGAAGTTTTCAACCTCAATGGCAAAACCAAAAAATATAAAAATGTTGTAACGCTTGCGAG
>JANNZE010000082.1:0-3693 GCA_031410455.1 Chitinophagaceae bacterium
GCTGGTGCGGTATATGGATTTATTATAGGGAAATTAGAAAAGCGAAAAGTAAAAGATAAAGAATCCAATTGATGATGTGACTATATAGAAAATCATTGTGCTTTATTATACACTCGGCCTATTTGCTGTAAAAAATGTAAATACGAATACACAAAACAAAGTGAATACAAAGAGCAAAACATCTTCGTCTTGTATATTACTCTCATAGTAGGGTAAAGTAAAAATCGGTTTACAGTAAGTAAACTGTGAAGCTGCTCTGTTTACCAGGCAACACTGAAACTTCCATTCACGGCTTTGATGAAATACAAATGCTTGTTTTCAAAATAATCAGGCGATAATATTTTCTTATTACCGAATACCGGTTTGAAATTAAAATCCGTAAAAACCTTAGTTCCGTAGTCATTAAGATGGCTCATGAAGCTGTCTGGATATCGTGTAAGAAGATCTGTGAAAGTATACAACATCTCAAATCCTTTATATGCCATGTCGGAAGGGTTGCCTTTGTATTTCTGCAGGTAGGCGTTTTTCAGCATCATACTGTAAACATCATTTTTATAATTGTAATATGGGGTGGTAAAATATACAGGAAAATCCCGGAATTTTTTTCCGGTGGCAAAACCGTCCCAGTTTGGCATTCCGATGACTTTACATTTTTTATTTTTTGCTTTTGACAAAGCTGAGATCAATTCAGCGGCAAACATTTCATCCAGGCTTCCCCCTATAATGATATTCTCTCTCGTGGAATCCAGTTTACTCACCAGGGAATTAAAATTGTAATCCTTTACCTGTACCGTTTCCATTTTTAATAATGGTTTTCCCTCCTGTTCATTTACCGATTTGAAATAACCTGCAATACGGTCTTCCTGTGATCCTTCTTTTTTTAACAGGTATATCTTTTCATTTCCATCTACCTGCAGCAGGTATCCGAAAATAGCTTCACAATGCGCCTTCAGTGTTGAATTAACGATCACTGTAAAAGGGTTTCCTGTTATACCTCCGTCATTAGGATAAGTGGCAGAAATGAAAGGTATATTTTTCCTGAGAGCAAAATTTGATAATACTATAAAGTCATTATCTCTAACAGAACCAATGATAAGGTCCAATGAGTCCAGCATTTTACCGGATATCAGTTTGGATATGTCGCCTTCAGCAGATTTGGTATCATAAAATGATGCCTGAACATTGCCATTGTAGATCTTTAAACTGTCGAGAGCTATTACAGCGCCCTGGAAAAAATCCAGCCCCTGCAAGGTGAAACGCGGAAATCCCCGGTTATATTTATAAGATTCACCGTTGAATACTGAATCAAGATAAACAGGAGCGAAAATACCCACCTTATAATTCCGGATAAAATTATTCTGGGCAAAAGAAGCACACAGCATCCAAAAGCTAATCAGTAAGCAACTTAATTTTTTCATAATCATTTTATTCCCATTCAATAGTAGCAGGAGGTTTACTGCTGATATCATATACAACTCTGTTGATCCCTTTAACCTGGTTGATGATCTCATTGCTTACCTTACCTAAAAATTCATAAGGCAGGTGTGCCCAGTCTGCCGTCATACCATCCACAGATGTTACGGCTCTTAAAGCAATCGTAAACTCATACGTTCTTTCATCTCCCATAACGCCCACACTTTTCACCGGTAACAGGACAGAACCCGCCTGCCAAACTTTATCATACAATCCCGAAGATCTTAAATTCTCCGTATAAATGAAATCTGCCTCCTGCAATAATTGTACCTTTTCTTCTGTTACTTCACCCAGTATACGAATGGCCAGTCCCGGTCCCGGGAAAGGGTGGCGGCGGATCATTTCTTCAGGTATGCCCAATTCAAGACCGATCTTTCTTACTTCATCTTTAAAAAGAAGCCGCAGTGGTTCCACCAGTTTAAGTTTCATGGTTTCCGGCAATCCGCCCACGTTATGATGTGATTTGATGGTTACAGATGGGCCATGTACAGAAACAGATTCAATTACATCCGGGTAGATGGTTCCCTGTCCTAAAAAATCTATATTGGTTAGTTCATGTGCTGCCTGGTCAAATATTTCTATAAAACTTTTTCCGATCGCTTTTCTTTTTTCTTCCGGTAATACTTTGCCTGCAAGTTTTGTATAAAAATGTTCTTTTGCGTCAATACCGCGAACCTTCAATCCTAATTTTTTATAGCTGTTCATTACAAATTCAAATTCATGCTTGCGTAATAAACCATTGTCTACAAAAATGCCGGATAAATTGTTACCGATTGCCTTTTGTATAAGTGTTGCTGCAACGGTACTGTCAACCCCGCCACTCAATGCCATCACCACTTTTTTATCGCCGATCTGTTCTTTAAGGGCGGCAATACTATCCGTTATAAAATGAGCCGGCGTCCAGTCTGCGGAACATCTGCATACATTCATTAAAAAGTTTTTAATGATGGTTTTTCCCTCTGTGGAATGATATACTTCCGGGTGAAATTGTAATCCGTACAAAGGAAAAGCTGCCTGTTCGAAACGGAAGGCCGCTACAGGTATTGATTCTGTAGAACCTAAAATCTCAAAACCTTCCGGTATTTTTTTTATAGTATCACTATGGCTCATCCAAACCTGTGATATCGCTGATATACCATTCAGTAAAACATCATTCTGAGAAAGGGTGAGTGAAGCTCTTCCGTATTCGCGTTTATCGCTTTTTTCCACGGAACCATTGTATTGTTTTGCCGTAAGCTGAGCGCCGTAACAAATGCCCAGAACCGGATAGGAGGCAACGATAGACGAAACATCCACAGTTGGTGCATCTTTTTCATTTACAGAGCAGGGAGAGCCTGATAAAATAATCCCTTTGATGGCAATGTCTTTCGGTAAAGGTTTATTAAAAGGGATGATCTCACAGAACACGCTGGATTCTCTCACAACTCTTGCAATCAATTGAGTATATTGAGAGCCAAAATCAAGGATAACGATTTTCTCAGTCATAAGGCGAAGATAAATTAAATAGAAGAGGATAAATTACAGTTCAATTTCTTTGTCAGAACTTAACAATCATCTAATCTAAATTCTATCACATGCGTTTACAATTCCTCACTTTCATTTTCCTTTCTTTGGTTTTCTCGGGATGCAGTGTGCATACGGGAAGCGGAAGATTTATCACCAAAAATATAGATGCGGAAATTTTTACCGAGGTAGATATTTCTGGTCCATACCAGGTAGAGATCAAAAAAGGTAATAATTATTCTGTACAGTTAGAGACAGATGATAACCTGATGAAGTTAACAGATGTGTCAGTAAGGAATAAAAAACTGGTGGCCCGAATTGATGGCCATAGTTACAGAAATGCACATTTTAAACTGGTGATCACAGCACCGGAGATCCAAATAATTAAAGGATCCGCTTCTGCTGATTTCGATTCCGGTGAACTGACTTCGAAGGACAAAATTGAGATCCGTCTTTCCAGTTCAGCTTCTTTTAATGGAAATGCAGATGCGCCTGAAATAGAACTCAGAACAAGCAGTGCTGGCAGGATCGGCATACAGGGAAGAACAAGGAAACTTTTGGCAGAAGCTTCCAGCGGTTCCCATATAGATGCAGGTAATCTTTTAAGTGAAACTACAACTGCCAAAGCCAGCAGCGGCTCCAGCGTTTCTGTATATGCAAGTGTGAAACTGGACGCATCGGCCTCCAGCGGAGGAAATGTTCAGTATCGTGGAAATG
>JANNZE010000083.1:0-7752 GCA_031410455.1 Chitinophagaceae bacterium
AAAGGATGGGCAAAATATGCAGCCGATTTTTTCAGGTATTAATATGATGTGGTGCTGGTAGATTACCGTGGATTCGGAAAAAGCACCGGTAAGCGTTCAGAAAAAGATATGTTATCTGATATGCAGTTTGTTTACGGGGAATTAGCTGCAAAATATACACAACATCATATGATCGTTTATGGCCGGAGCCTCGGCAGTGGTTTTGCAGCCAAGATTGCCAGCGACAATACGCCGCGTTACCTGATACTTGATTCGCCGTATTACAGTTTTACCAAAGTGATCGAACGTTTTCTGCCAATGCTTCCTGTGAAATATTTATTACGATATTCGCTGCGTACAGATAAATGGATCCGGCATGTGAACTGCCATACCTACATCATTCATGGAACGCGTGACTGGCTGATACCTGTTTCGAACAGTGAGAAACTACAGGCACTCAATCCACGCAAAATAACACTGGTTAAAATAGAAGGCGGCGGACATAATAATTTACCTTCTTTTCATTCTTATCACAATATCATCAGAGATATTTTACAATATTAATATGGCATTCAATAAAAAAAAATTCGGTAATATTTTAAAGATCATCATCATTATATATTGTGGTATTGGCATAGCCTTGTATTATTTGCAGGATAAATTCATATTTCATCCTGAAAAAAAAGATAGCAATTACACCTACATATTC
Organism: Chitinophagaceae bacterium; assembly: GCA_031410455.1. GTDB lineage: Bacteria > Bacteroidota > Bacteroidia > Chitinophagales > Chitinophagaceae > Ferruginibacter. The sequence goes on from JANNZE010000083.1 coordinate 689, forward strand.
GATATTCCATTTATGGAAAATAACATTGCTGTAAATGCGGAAGATACCATTAATGTACTCACCTTTTTAACGGATAAGACCCGGAGAGGCGTGGTGCTATATTTTCACGGTAACCGGAAAAATGTAGAACATTATTATCCGCAGGTACAGCAATTTACATCCCGGGGTTATGATGTCTGTATGCCGGACTATCCCGGTTTTGGTAAATCAACCGGTATCAGAACAGAAGAAAAAATGTATCAGCAGGCGATGCTTGTTTATAATCTTGTGGCATCTCAGTATCATAAAGACAGTATTGTGGTCTTTGGCAAATCCCTGGGAACCTGTATAGCTTCCTATGTTGCTTCCCGGGCACCGTGTAAGAAACTGATCCTGGAAACTCCTTATTACAGTATGACAAAACTTTTTGAGCATTATGCACCGGTTTACCCGGTAACAAAAATGGCAACCTATAAACTTCCTTTATATTCTTTCCTGGAAAATGTTTCCTGCGAAAAGATCATTATTCACGGAACAGATGACGAAGTGATCCCCTATCAGCAAGCAACAAGACTTAAAAAATATTTTAAACCGGGCGACCAGTTTATTTCAGTGGAAGGAGGAAAACACAATGGACTTTCAGCATCAAAAGAATTTATACAAATGCTCGATAAAGAATTGAATTGATGTAAACATTTTTATTAAATCTTTTGCCAGCATCCATGTTTTATATTTTTAAATCATCTGTGTAAATTGCCTAAAAATTGAATTATGCGTAATTATTTGTTAATCACTGCTCTTATATTTTTCGCATCCTGTAGTCATTCTAAAAATATAACAGGAAATTCAAACGATCAGCAGTTGGAGAAGCTAGTTGAAATTATGACGGGAAGATATTCCAGTGAAGCGCAATCTGAAACTGATACCAGTTATTTTAATATCAGCCTGGTAATGGTTCCCATCTGGACAAACAGAACGGATGGAAAATGGTTATATGTGGAACAGGCAGTTGCAAACAATATGGCAAAGCCTTTCAGGCAGAGAGTATATCATCTGCAACATCTGAAGGGAAATATTTTTACCAGTGATATTTTTACCATAAAAAATGCATTGAAATATGCCGGCGTTGCAGATAATGCAGCCATGCAGGATAGCCTCAATTTTGATAAGATAGAATTGAAAGACGGTTGCACTGTTACCTTAATGAAAACTGAAAATGTATATATCGGTGGAACAGAAAGTAATAAATGTCCTTCTGGTTTACGGGGTGCAAAGTATGCTTCTACCAAAATAACCCTTACGCCTGGTAAATTAATTTCATGGGACCAGGGGTTTGATGCTGATGGAAAACAAGTATGGGGCGCAACAAAAGGCGGTTACATATTTATAAAAAAATATAAATAATTAAATTTCTTTGAGTATTACTTCGTCAGATGTTATGTTCAAATGATATTTCCCTCCGACTTTCAGTGCAAAATTTTCTTTGCCATGACTCACCGGAAAACGAAAACAAACCGGGCATTCCATTTCATCTGCAAAACTTTTCAGGATTTCTTCTATGCCTGTTCCGAATTTTCTTTCCGTGTCTTTCATATCGGTGAAGCCACCAAAGATCAGACCTTTCAATTTGTAGAATTTACCAACTCGTTTCAACTGGCTTAACATACGATCCGCATTATACAGATATTCGCCAATGTCTTCTATAAATAAGATCTTACCGGTGGTTTTGAAATCAGATCGGGTTCCGATAATATTAGCCAGTAATGCCAGGTTACCTCCAATCAAAAGGCCTTTGCAATCGCCTTTAATATTATAAGGATGTGCAGATGTATTGTAAATGGTTTTCCTTCCTTCCAGTGCATCTTTCAGGCTGAGTAGGTATTCATCATTTTGTGATGCATTTTGAAAAGCTGCAGCCATCGGTGCATGCAGAGACGCAATTTTATAATTGGATAAAAGATGTGTGTGAAGAATGGTGATATCACTGAAACCGATCAGCCATTTAGGATGTTTCAGAAAATTTTTAAAACTGATATCATCAATGATCCTGCCGGTTCCATATCCGCCACGTGCGAAAAGAATGGCTTTGATCTTTTTATCATCCAGCATTTCCTGCAATTCATTCCGTCGTTCTTCATCTGTTCCGCTGAAATAGTTTTGTGAAGAGCCGCCTACTGTTTTCCCCATGATTACCTCATAGCCCCAATCCTGTAAGATTGTAACGCATGCGGTTGTTTTATCTGCAGGCATAAATCCGGCAGGGCACATAATCCCTATCTTATCGCCAGGTTTTAAATTCGGAGGTTGAATAATCATTAATTACGTAAAGGCTTACCCGTTTTTAAAATACTTTGAATTCTCTCCAGCGTTTTCTTTTCACCCGTCAGGCTCAGGAAGGCTTCCCTTTCCAGGTCAAGCAGGTATTGTTCACTTACCAGAGTCTGCTCACTCAGGTCACCTCCACACATCACATACGCTAATTTTTTTGCAACGGTTACATCATGGTCCGTTGCATATTTTGCACGCCACATACCATTTATACCCGCATGCATAGCACCTAATGCCGATCTTCCCAGTACTTTTATATCATTTCTCTGTACCGGCATTACATAACCTTCGTTATACAATTTCAATACAGCATCTTTCGCTTCTGAAATTCTTCTTTGCTGGTTGATGATCACCTCGTCAATACCTTTTCGGTATATTCCTAATTCATAAGCTTCAAAAGCCGAGGTGGCCACTTTTGCAGTTGCAATAGTTAAGAAACGATTCTGTAAAGTGATGGTCTCGGGTTCTCCATGATGCATTTCATCTGCAGCGCGTAAAACAAATTCTTTTGTACCGCCACCGCCCGGGATCACACCGATACCTGCTTCCACCAGGCCAGTATAAGTTTCCGCAGCAGGTATCACTTTATCGGCATGCATACTCATTTCACAACCTCCACCCAGCGCTAAACCATGCGGTGCAACCACCACCGGTATTGCAGAATATCTTACTCTCATCATGGTGTTCTGGAACATCCTGATTGCCAGATCAATCTCATCATAATCCTGTTCAATGGCCAGCATAAATATCATTCCCACATTTGCACCTGCACTGAAATTAGGACCGTCATTCGCAATTACGAGGCCTTTATATTTTTCTTCTGCCAGCGAAATAGATTTCAGTATACCTTCCAGCACTTCGCCACCGATACTGTTCATTTTTGTATTCCATTCCAGTCCTAACACATCATCTCCTAAATGATAAGTTCTGCATACGCTGTTTTTCCAAACGATACTGTTGTTGAAATTTTTCATTACGATGAAAGCTTCTGCACCAGGAATGGCCAGGTACGATCCTGAGTTGACATCATAATATAATCGTTTCCCATTTTCAACTTTAAAGAAGCTTGTATTTCCTGCGGCTATCATTGCATCAACCCATGGTGCAACAGCATATCCCGCTGCTTTCATGGCTGTAACAGTTTTTGCTACGCCAAGTACATCCCAGCTTTCAAAAGCGCCGATCTCCCAGCCAAACCCTGCCATCATTGCATCATCCACCCTGTATATTTCATCACTGATCTCGGGGATACGATGAGATATATAAGAGAAAAGCGCATAATGAAACTGGCGGTAAAAATCTCCGGCCTTATCTTTTCCTGCCGTTAATATTTTTAATCTTTCCTTCAGATCTTCCACCGGTTTCGCAGCTTCTGTTGTTGCAAATTTTGGTTTCTTACGCGGCTCATATTCCATCGTGGAAAGATTGAGAACCTGTATATCTTTTCCTTCTGTTGATTTTATTTTTTTGAAAAATCCCTGTCCTGTTTTATCACCCAACCAATTGCTGGCGATCATCTTTTCGAGCCATGCAGGTATACTGAATATATTTCTGGCTTCATCATCCGGACAATTTTCTGCCACACCTTTTGCAACTTTAACCAGAGTGTCTATACCAACTACGTCGGCAGTGCGGAACGTTGCTGATTTGGGACGGCCGATCAGCGGGCCTGTTAATGCATCAATTTCATCAATACTCAACTGTAAAGATTCCATGGCATGCATAATGGCCATCATACCAAACACACCGATCCTGTTGGCAATGAATGCAGGTGTATCTTTAGCCAGTACTGTGGTTTTACCGAGGTAAAGATCACCATAATGTAAAAGGAAAGTCACAACTTCAGGATCTGTAAAAGGAGTTGGAATGATCTCCAGCAAACGCAGGTATCTCGGCGGATTGAAAAAATGCGTTCCGCAGAAATGTTTTTTAAAATCATCAGTTCTTCCTTCTGCCATCAGGTGAATAGGAATGCCGGATGTATTGCTTGTGATCAAAGTTCCGGGGCGGCGGTATTTTTCTACTTCATCAAATATCTTTTGCTTGATGTCCAGCCTTTCTACCACCACTTCAATAATCCAGTCGCAGGAAGCGATCTGTTTCATATCATCGTTGAAATTTCCGGTGTTGATCTTTTTGATCACATCTTTATGATAAACAGGCGACGGATTGGACTTTACAGCAGCTTCCAGTGCAGCATTAACGATCTTGTTTTTTTCGGCTTTTGAGGCCGTTTCCGGAAGTCCTGCAGGCACTATATCCAATAATAAAACCTGGAGTCCGATCCCGGCAAAATGAGCAGCAATACGGCTTCCCATCACTCCGCTTCCTAACACGGCAACTTTTCTGATATTCCTTTTCATAAAAATAGTTAGTTAAACAACTATTTACCGAAGTTACCGAATTTACATTATCATTTCAATGAATTATTTAAAAATGAGCGCATAAAAAAGTTCCTGTGTTGTACAGGAACTTTTAAATAAAATTGTATGTAATTATTCGGCGAAATATTCATTGCCGTCTGAACTGATGTAGCCGGTTTTGCCATTGGACGTTTTGATCTGCAAAAACCTAGTACCATCCACCAGTCTTATATCTTTATATTTTGGTTCTATCGTTTTATCATCAATGAAATAATATCCGCGGAGATTATTATCGCCGGTGATGATAAATCCACCCTGGTTGTCATATACAATATCAGAATAACCGTTCTTCATGAATTCTTTATTGTTGATGTCACGCAGATAAGTTTTACCATCTTTCTGAACGATCATGTACTCCGCACCGTTATTGGTGTTGATATTCGACAACCGTGTATTCTCTGGTTGTATTGACATAGTTCCATTGGTAAGTACCACACCGTAACGTCCGTTCTGATTTACTTCCAGAAAAGGCGTTTTACCGCGCCTGTTTATTTTGATGGAATCATACTGAAAAGGAACAATGGTTTCGAATTTTGTATTGAAAACACCATAACGGTTATTCTTAACGGCAATGTAATAATTTTCTGTACTTCCATCTATGGTGTAATCATCCACGATCCTGTCGAACAGTCCATTGTTATTAGGAACATTATAGGTTTTGGTACGTGTTACTGCTTCCACCGGAATGTTATTTTGTGCAATGGAAGATTCAGGAATGGCAGGGCATTGTGGCATACGAACGCCTTTGCTGTTGATACATATCTCATAACCGTTGGCTGTAAGTGATGCTCCTGCAAAAATTATGGAATCACCACCAGCTTTGTTTTTATTGGGCATATAACCTTTACGAAAAGATTTTGCAACAGTATATTTTGCTGGAATAACTACTCTACCGGTGCGGTTGATGTAACCGTATTTATTACCAATTTTTACCGCTGCCAGTCCTTCGGAAAACCATCCTGCATCTTTGAATTTTGGCTGGATCACAATTTCTTTATCCGCTGTTGCATATCCCCATTTGTCACCTTTACGATAGGGTATCAGGGTCATATCAATTGTTTGCGCCATAACATCTGCAGAACTGATCAGCAGGAGGGCGACTATTAATTTTTTTATCATAATCATCTGTTTTAATGTAGAGTCAGTTGCAAATTCTCTACCAATAAAAACCGGAATTCAAAATGAATTTCAAAAGATGATTGATCGTAATATGATCAGCGATTATATAAAATTACTTTCACCATACTGTCGTTTTGTAACGAACGGTTGAAAGAAAGAGATACCACACTGGAGTAAGACACATCACTCCAGGTAAGTAATGGATAACTGGGGAAGAATTTCTTCAATGCGGGATACTGAAAATAATAGCCGGATAAAGCACAGGCAGGATGTTTAACAAGCAGTCCGGCAATTGAATCCATATTATGTACAAATTCATTTTCACTGATCTCATACGGATTGAAGAAAGGCACATAAAAACTGGTATAATAACCAGCATCATACAAGGGCGTTAAACAATCAGCTACAGATGTTTCCATGATGGTTTTTCCTTTCAGCGAAAATGAATCATGAAGGTTGTTTAAAACGCGGATCGCCTTATTGCAATTCTTTGCAGAGATATTTTTCAGGTCGAACCACATTGAACTTTTCAGGTTACGTTGTTTGTATAAGGATAACAACTGGTCGATACTTTCACTGGAGATGCCGGAAGAATCGTGGTAAACAAAAAATTTATTTTGAATGGTATCCAGGTAAAGGTCAAATTCCAGTCCCGGTACTGTAGAATCTATTTCCTGTAAAAGAGAGATGGAATTAACGGCCTTGGCCCATTTTTTTCCTTTTATTATTAAAGGCTTATTTACCGGTTGAATTTTGTAAGGTTTTATTTTATCTGTGAATGAAGATGGCAGCATTACGCGGCTCATACCTTTATGCAGCAGCACATCAACAGCCATACAGATCAGGAGGATTAATACTGAAATGGTATATTTGTTTGTAAAGAATTTCGTTTTACTCATGTAAAGCGTAATTGATCTTCATATCAAATGACCGAACGTTCTGCATTTTTACATTACTGGAATATCAAAGAAAAGCCGGCTGTAATTTTTTTATTAAAGCTACTGTTTTTACTTTCTTTAATCAAATTGATATTTTTTATAACAAATTACCATTCTGTTCCTGTTACATCAGAGCATGCGGGTTTGAAAATTATCGGATGGTCTTTATTTTATGATGCATTTATACTCGTATGTATCAATCTGCCTTTCCTGATTCTGCTTTGGTTGTTATCATTTACGGGATACCATATTCCTGTTTGGGTGGTGAGTTTTGTTT
>JANNZE010000084.1:0-1611 GCA_031410455.1 Chitinophagaceae bacterium
GATATTTTAAAACGGAAGCGGAGCATGTTGATTTTGATTCTTATAAAGAAGGTGACAAGTTAATTCCGTGGAAAAAAGTCACTGTTGTAAAAGGATCTGAACTGGAAGGTTTGGAATATGAGCAATTGCTGCCATTTGAAGCGAATACAATGGATGTTATCAGGGATCAAACTCCCGACGCAAAACCCTTCAGGGTAGTAACCGGCGATTTCGTTACCACAGAAGACGGTACCGGCATCGTACATACCGCTCCGGCATTTGGTGCAGATGATTATAAAGTTGGAAAGAAAAACAACCTCGGAATTCTTACGCTCGTTGATAAAGAAGGCAAATTTATTGCAGGCACAGGTGAGTTCAGCGGCAGGTATGTAAAAAATTACAAAGACGATCCTGCTTACGCAGATGTGAATGTAGATATTTCTATCAAACTTAAAAAAGAGAACAGGGCTTTTAAAGTGGAGAAATATGAACACAGTTATCCGCATTGCTGGCGTACCGATAAGCCAATCATTTATTATCCGCTGGATGCATGGTTCATTAAAACAACTGCCGTTAAAGAAAGAATGGTTGAACTGAATAAGACCATCAACTGGAAACCGGCAGCCACCGGAACCGGTCGCTTTGGTAACTGGCTTTTAATTATGGTGGACTGGTACCTGATCCGCAGCCGATTCTGGGGAACGCCATTACCGCTCTGGAAAACAGACGACGGAATGGAACAGAAATGCATTGGCAGCATAGCTGAATTAAATGAGCAGATAAAAATAGCCAGCGAAAAATTGGGCGGTGGCGTAAATGCTAATTATCTCCACAACGGTATACTCGATCTGCATAAACCCTATGTAGATGATATCATACTGGTAAGTAACAGTGGCCAGCCTATGAAACGGGTGCCTGACCTGGTGGATGTTTGGTTCGACAGCGGAGCCATGCCCTATGCACAATGGCATTTTCCTTTTGAAAATAAAGAAACATTTGAACAGAATTTTCCTGCAGATTTTATTGCGGAAGGTGTGGATCAGACGCGTGGATGGTTTTATACTTTGCATGCATTAGGTGTTTTACTTTTTGACAGTGTAGCCTATAAAACAGTAGTGAGTAACGGACTCGTACTGGACAAATCAGGCAACAAAATGAGTAAACGCCTCGGCAATGTGGTAGATCCTTTCGGAACCATCAATCAATACGGAGCGGATGCCACCAGGTGGTACCTGATCACGAATGCATCGCCCTGGGACAGTCTGAAATTTGATGAAGAAGGAATCAAAGAAGTGCAGCGTAAATTTTTCGGAACACTATATAATACTTACCAGTTTTTTGCGCTGTATGCCAACCTGGACGGTTTTACATTCAAAGAACAATATATACCGGTTAAGGAAAGGCCGGAGATAGACCAATGGATCCTGTCTTCCCTTAATTCCCTGATCCAATCTGTTACGGAAAATTTTGATCAGTATGAACCTACACAGGCAGGCAGACTGATAGAAGATTTTGTGGACGCACATCTCAGCAACTGGTATGTTCGTCTTTGCCGCCGCCGATTCTGGAAAGGTGAATACGAGGCAGACAAGATCTCTGCATACCAGACATTGTATGAATGCCTGGAAACCC
>JANNZE010000085.1:0-4339 GCA_031410455.1 Chitinophagaceae bacterium
ACGGAACAACTTCCGGTATTCTTAAAAAACAACATGATAGAACAACTGGTGATCTGCGGATCCGGAATGCGAAACAAAGATGCGATTGATCTTATTTCAAAATATGCTTCCCGTATTTCCTTTTTATTTTTGCAGGAAGGAAGTAAAAGTATAGTAGGAAGTGACGATAAAAACAGCAACGGGATATTTATTGCAGCGAACTGATTCTATGCAACCAGTCCTGAATACTTTGTTCTATATTATTGTTCACGGGTTGTATATCAAAGATCTCGATCTCAAAAATATTTTTGTTTACATTTTCCTGCGATATGAATTGGAATAATTGATGTTTGTTTAAATATTCAGCAAGATATTCCTGTTCATTCTGACCAGGAGTTGGAACAAGTATGGCTTTTTTTCCAATTGCTAAAAGATCCATCACCGTTGAATAACCGGAACGGCATATCACTGTTCGGGAAGATGCCAGCATAACATTCAATTCAGCAGCAGTTAAATGATCATATACATCTGCGTTTTTAATTGTAAGCTCATTTTTACCCAATGGCCTTCCTCTTACCAATGCAATTTTATAATGATTGTTTTGATGGATGATATCAATGATTTTATTTTCAAAAATGGTTCTTTGAGGTTCGGGACCTGAGAGGAGAAATAAAAAATCATATTTGATGGCTGAAGAAATATTTTTTAACCTGGATAACAACCCGATGTATTTTACAGGAGTGGCGGGAAATTTTTCCGGGTGCGACAATACGCCGGCGTACCCATTTTCTTTTTCATCCGGTATCCAGCAGTCGCTGAAACGATCTATATAATGATAATTAATTTTTCGTGCGATCTGATCTGAGATCCGGTTGCCGGTGAGAATATTCAGCTGGTGAGTTATAAATACACAAGGAATTGAAGCATGAAATAATCCAAACCGGTTATCAGATATCAACGCATCTATCTGAAATTCTTTCACCATTTTATTCAGCCAGACCTGTTCCGCTTGAATCGCCTTTCTGATTTTAAAGAACTGAGCGAATAATATCCATTTGAACCATTTTTTCTTTTCGGAATACCGGATAGCGTATCCGCTGAGCGGTAAAATCTGCAGGGAAGGAAATTCTTTTTTTAATACAGCAGCAATATTGCCTTCAGCACCTATAAACACCTGAGCGCCTGCTTTTTGTAATGCTTCAATAATGGGAATACAGCGGGTGGCATGTCCTAATCCCCAATCGAGCGGCGCAACAATTATGCGTAAAGATTTGTTATTAATGTGAATATTCCCTGTAAACATGAATTAGGTGCAATAATGTTTGGTGAAAATAGTTTACTTTAGGAATTTGAATACGTATGCAAAAGATATTAAAAACATCAACTATCCTGGTAATCGTGCTCGGCTTAATGCTGGCAGGTTGTAATTCATCAAAGAAAAGCCAGTGCGGATGTCCCAATAAGAAAGGTTTTGTAGGATATTAATCAACACATTTGTATGCCAAATATGAACCGTGATCTACTGGTGCTGTTTAATCAGCAACTCATGACGCCTCAGGCTATGGAGCAGGAGGTGAATAAGTTGCATGAATTATTATTCCAGGTAGAAAGAACGGATAATGTGGCGATCGCTTATGAGATCATTGACCTCAATAAATACAAGGTTATTCAAACACATCACCTGGTTAAAAACCTGATCCGTTCCCGCAAAGAAGAGGCTTTTATTTTCCTTAATAACCGCAATTAATTACAGCAGTTCTCCTATCGCATTATGCAGGTTGTTGATCATCACCGGAATGTCGGAAATTTTACAACACCCTACGCTCAGCCTGTACCATGCACTTTCTTTAGATGCTCCGAAGGATGAAAATGGCACAAGTGCCAGTTCTGCATCGTTCAGTATATAATCGGTAACCGCTGCCTGGTCTGTGATCTCCTTACCTGATTTCGATTTCCTTCCCTTCAGGTTTATCTTAACGGTAAGATATATTCCTCCCTGAGGTTCAATGGAATCTACGGGCATACCTTCTTCTTTCATTTTCTGAAAGGCTGCATGTATGCTATATAAACGGTCGGATATCTCTTTTTTGAAATGACTGAAATATTTATCGAGTGCAGGCTGGTTCACGAGGAATTGAGCCACGGCTTTCTGTTCCGCCATCGGTGCCCAGGAACCCACATGACTGTTGAGAGAACGCATCTTTATTATGATCTCTTCCGGTGCCATCGTCCATCCTACTCTTACACCTGTTGCCGCAAATGCTTTACTGATACCATCAATAAAAATGGTGTAATTCTTCATTTCCGGTCTCAGGCTCACGGGATTGTAATGCTCCGTATTTCCGTAAGTGAGTGTCCAGTAGATCTGGTCGTATAACAGGTATAATTTCTTACGACCATCGCCCCTGTTTTTATTTTCTTCAATGATCAGGTCACAGATATTTTCCAGCTCCGGCTTACTGAAAGTGGTGCCGGTAGGATTCAATGGTGAACAAACTGCAATCATCACCGCATCTTTGATATGCGGACGGATCTGATCTGCCGTAGGCATAAAATTATTTTCCCTCGTGGCTTCTATCACCACATGTTCCCCATGATTGAAATGAACGTAATGATTGTTATTCCAGCTGGGAACAGGATAGATCACTTTATCTCCCGGATCAACAATGGTTTTATAGGCAGCATAAATAAGTGGTCTTCCGCCGTTGGAAACCAGGATTTCCTTTTCATTATAATCCAGGCCGAGGTAATGGTGAAGAAATTTTGCAATGGACTGACGAAGATCCAGTTCTCCTTCTGCTGCAGGATAAGCCGTATGATGTTCTTTATACGCCTGTATGATGGCAGCTTCCAGCTCTTCCGGTATCGGAAACTGTGAAGGGTCAAAATCACCAATCGTATAATTGAAAACTTTATGTCCTGCTCTGATTCTTTCTTTTATTGCAGCACCCAGCCTAACAATTTCTGATGCGATAAGGCTGTCAGCAAAAGCGCTTAAAATTAGTTTTCCCATTATTGATTGATTCGTTGATAGCCGCAAAAGTAATTGTTAAGCCATGAATCTCAAAACGGCTGTTGATTACTATATGTTTTTTTCAGGGTCAAAGTGCAGGCTCACGCTGTTGATACAATAGCGTAATCCTGTTGGAGGAGGCCCGTCTTCAAAAACATGCCCTAGATGTGCCTTGCACCTGCCGCACATCACCTCTTTCCGGCGCATTCCGAATGTATTGTCTGTTTCGTATATAATGCTGTCTTTTTTAACCGGCTCAAAGAAACTCGGCCAGCCGCAACTGCTTTCAAATTTTCCATCACTGGTAAACAGTGGGTTGCCGCATGCGCTGCAATAATATTTTCCAATATCCATGCTGTTCCAGAATTTTCCGGAAAAGGGACGTTCGGTACCTTTCTCGCGTGCAATATGATACACATCAGATGGCAATATCTTCTTCCATTCTTCCTCCGGCAGGTTCAGTTGCTGATGATCAGTAGAGGAATAATGCGGATGTTTTTTTTCCATTTTAAATTTTATATATACTAAACAAGCAAATACCTTTTCAGTTTACTGTGCTATATATTATATTTACTTTCAAAAATATTGTGAGCAATTGATATGCCTTAAATCATGAGTGAAAAAGCCCCTACATTTGTAATTCCAAAATATACAGAGCCCGTTTACGTAAACAGGGGCGATAACCGCAATATGTTTAATTTAATACTTTTTGGCCCTCCCGGCAGTGGAAAAGGTACGCAAAGCGAAAATATCATCTCTACATACGGGCTGAAACACCTCAGTACCGGGGATCTTTTACGTTCCGAGATCTCCCGCCAGACAGCATTGGGTATGGAAGCAAAAAATTTCATGGATAAAGGGCAGCTGGTTCCGGATGAAGTGGTGATTGGCATGATCAGCTCGGCACTGGATGAAAACCCGGATGCCAAAGGGTTTTTATTTGACGGCTTTCCCCGGACACCCGCCCAGGCAAAAGCACTTGATAATTTACTGGAACTAAAAGAAGCACCTATTGCAGCTATGCTGGCGCTGGATGTTAGTGAAGAGGAATTGGTGAAACGCTTATTGAAAAGGGGAGAGACCAGCGGCCGCAGCGATGATAACAATGAACATGTGATACGGGCACGTATTGTGGAATACCATAACAAAACAGCTGTGGTGGCAGATTACTACAAACAGTTTGACAAAGTGGTAATGATAAAAGGCGAAGGAACGGTAGAAGATATTTTTAAAAGACTTTGTGCAGAGGTTGATATACGGGCTTAACAGGCCGCAGCGTTATAAAAGTATTAAGCATCCTTTATATAGGGTGCTTTTTTGTTTTACATTGTGTACCTAAATATAGAT
>JANNZE010000086.1:0-4982 GCA_031410455.1 Chitinophagaceae bacterium
CAAAATCCTGATATAATGCATACGCATTTTACCGGAAATAGTAGCCAGGATCTCGTGGCCATTCTCTAACTTCACTTTAAACATTGCATTACTCAACGCTTCGATGATAGTTCCGTCTTGTTTGATCAATGCTTGTTTAGCCATAAATTTCGGAGCGCAAAGATAAGAGGAAAATTTAATTAAAAACCAAAAAAATACGATCTTCAATCTTAAATTATCAAAAAAAATATGAAAAAAGTACTATTTCCCCTTGCTTTTATCAGCCTATTCGCTATTTCTTGCAAAAAAGACGACCCGGCTCCTAATCCCAGTTCAGAGACTTATATGAATATTTCGGCTGGAAGCGTTAGAAATTATCGATTCACAGATAATAATGATGCAACTAACAATCAAGACTATTCTTTAACATCTACTACCAGAGACACTACGGCCGTTGGAAAAACATATCATGTTTTCACTAACAGCTCAGATGGAAGTTCGGAATACTATAATAAAACTGCTTCAGATTATTTCCAATTACAGGACGCTTCTGCCATCGGCGCCGGCGTACTGGAGAATTTATATCTGAAAGAAGGCGCTGGTGTTGGTACAAGCTGGACTCAGACGTACAATATTGACCTGATGGGAACTCCGGTTACACTGGTTATTACAAATAAGGTAGAAACTGCAGGAACTTCCAGGATGGTAAATGGAAATACGTATAACAATGTAATTCAGATCAAAACAACGATCACTGCTTCCTCTGGCTTATTTCCAATCCCTGTTACGTCTGATTTACGATCTTATTATGCACCTAAATTCGGATTGATTGAATCTACCAATATTTTAAATATTGCCCTGGCTGGTATTGATGTGAATACAAAAACAGAGTTGATATCTTCAACTTTTCCATAAAACTGTTCAGTAAATTTAAAAGTGCCGATGGAAACACCGGCACTTTTTTATGCAATAGGGATGATGATATTTTATAACAATTTCACTTCGGTTCTCCTGTTCTGTGCTCTTCCCTCTTCCGTTTTATTATCTGCAATAGGTACAGTTGAACCATAGCCTTTTGCAATGATACGGTCTTCGGCAATTCCTTTAGCGATCATGTAGGCACGAACTGCTTCTGCTCTTTCCTGCGATAATTTAAGATTTGCTGCCGGTTTACCCACATTGTCCGTATGTCCGCCCAGTTCTATTCTTTCATCTTCTTTCCTGGTCATGAAGGCGATCAGCTCATCAATTACTGTATACGATTCAGGTTCAAGGTTGGCTTTGCCTGTTTCGAAATTGCAGTCTTCCAGTACAAATGTTTTGGAGGGCTGAAACTGCAGGTCTATTTTAAAAATGCTTTTATACGATTCATTATTTTTCAGCGCTGGAATATCCAATACGTTGTACACCACTGAATCCTTGAATCCATATATGAAAATGTCGTACTTATCTCCTGCGGGAAGACGAAGTGTAAATTTTCCCATATCATTTGTTGTGCCGTCGAACTCTTTCCCGTTTTTCTGGCTCTTGAAGATCACAATCTCATTAGCCCGCAGGTTTTTCTTAAAATCCGTAACGGTCACATCAACCTGCGCATCTTTGAAATTGGTTTGCGCTTTTACGGTTGTAAATAAACCAGTCACACAAACAAAAAGGAAGAAGAAAATTTTACGTGCCATATTTTTAAATTATAGAATCCTAAAATTAGCATTTTTAAAAGCGGAATGCAAATGAGAAAAGAGAGTAATTTATCCACTACAGTCTTTGTTGCAACCTCACCACCATTTCTTCTTTCCAGCTTTTGAAATCGCCGGTAACAATATGTTTACGTGCTTCGGTTACCAGCCACAGGTAAAACGCACAATTATGAATACTCGCAATGGTAAGACCCAGGTATTCCTTGCATTTTAAAAGATGGCGTACATAGCTTTTGCTGTAATAATTACTCACTTCACAATCAATACCATCATCCAGCACTGAAAAATCAAGTTCCCATTTTTTATTATCGATGTTCACAACACCTTTGGATGTAAATAACATAGCATTCCTTCCGTTACGGGTGGGCATTACACAATCGAACATATCAACGCCCAGGCTGATGCCTTCCAGTATATTCCAGGGTGTACCAACGCCCATCAGGTAACGTGGTTTATCTGCAGGCAAAATATCGCAACACCATTCTGTGTATTCGTATAACATTTCAGTTGGTTCGCCCACACTTAATCCTCCGATTGCATTCCCGGTGGCATTACCCGATGCAATGAATTCTGCTGATGCTTTTCGCAGGTCTTTATACGTACCACCCTGCACAATCGGAAAGAGATTTTGTGTATGTCCGTATTTTTCCGGCGTTTCTGCCAGTCTTTTAAAACACCTGTCGAGCCAGCGATGCGTCATTTCCATACTATCCTTTGCATATTCATAGGTACTCGGATACGGCGGACATTCATCAAACGCCATGATGATGTCTGCGCCAATGGTACGCTGAATATCCATTACAAATTCTGGGGAGAACAAATGCCGGCTGCCATCAATATGCGACTGAAATACCACTCCTTCTTCAGTGATCTTCCTGTTATTGGCCAGGGAAAAAACCTGGTAACCTCCGCTGTCGGTCAGGATCGGTCTTGGCCAGTTCATATACTGATGCAATCCGCCTGCATTTTCAAGTACTTCCAGCCCGGGACGCAAATACAAATGATAGGTATTCCCTAAAATAATCTGGGCCTTTACATCTTCTGTTAATTGTTTTTGTGTGATAGCCTTAACGGTCCCTCCGGTTCCCACAGGCATGAAGATGGGCGTTTGAATGGTACCATGATCCGTCTGAATGGTTCCGGCCCTTGCTTTGGTTTGAGCATCTGTATGCTGAAGACTGAATGTTAATGCTGCCATTTTTTGAATTTATGGCTGCAAAGATATTTTCATTTCGCGGATGAATGATGCTGCATAAACATAACTATTTTTGCGGCCATGCATTTACCGGAATTAACGCTTCACTGGCAACTCATCCTATTTATTTCTTTTTGTGTTGTTGCCGGCATTCAGCTTTTATATCATTTGTTTTTTTTCGCCCGATTAGCCTTATACAAACCAAAGGAAAAAAATATTTCACAAACGCATGCGGTAAGTGTGGTGATCTGTGCCCGCGATGAAGCGGATAACCTGATGCAGCACCTTCCCGGCGTACTTGTACAGGAATATAAAACCACGCATGAAGTATTGGTGGTAAATGATAATTCTTATGATGAGAGCAAATACCTCCTGGAAGAACTCAAAAAAACATTCCGCCAGTTACAGGTGATCGAATTAACGCAGGAAGCTAAAATGATTCCGGGAAAAAGATTTCCACTGAGCATTGGTATTAAATCTGCAAAATGTGAGATCCTGTTACTTACAGATGCGGATTGTATTCCAGCTTCTGAACATTGGATCAACAGTATGCAGGCGGCTTATGATGCAGATACCGAGATCGTTCTCGGCTATGGAGCATACCATAAGAAAAAAGGATTTTTTAATAAACTGGTAAGATGGGAAACATTCCACACGGCTTTACAGTATATGAGCTATTCCCTGGCTGGTATTCCATACATGGGCGTGGGAAGAAACCTGAGTTATAAGAAGGCTGTTTTCTTCAGGCATAAAGGCTTCAGTTCGCACAACAATATTCCTGGAGGAGATGATGATCTTTTCATCAACAAAGCCGCCACAAAAAATAATACAAAGATCAATACCCATCCTGACAGTTTCACCCTAAGCAAACCTGCATTGAACTGGCAACAATGGCTGAACCAGAAAAAAAGACATTATACAACCAGCAAATATTACAAACCGGCACATAAATTTTTACTGGGAACGTATGCCATTACGCATTTTTTATTTTATCCACTGTTCATTGCGGCCACTATATTTTTTTGCTGGCAATGGTGCCTGTATATCCTTGCGGGAAGGATCATCATCCAGGCTGTTATTTATGGGAAGGTGATGAAGAAATTAAATGAATGGGATCTTTTCCCTTTCTTTCTGATACTTGATATATGGATGTTTTTTTACTACCTGATCTTTTCAACTGCACTATTCAAAAAACCTAAAGCCGTGTGGAAATAATGGACATCATTAAAAAATATTTTGCGGAATTCAACGCTGAACAGGAAAAACAGTTTGCCGGCCTGCAGGAACAATATGAATTGTGGAACAGCCAGATCAATGTGATCAGCAGAAAAGACATGGAACAATTTTACCTCCATCATGTTCTGCATTCGCTGGCCATTGCCGCTCAGTTTGAACTGAAGGATGGCATGAAGGTGATGGACCTAGGTTGCGGTGGCGGGTTTCCGGGTATTCCCCTGGCGATCATGTATCCAAAGTTGGATTTTTTACTGGTAGACAGCATCAATAAAAAACTGAAAGTGGTGAATGAAGTTTGCGCTGCACTGGGTATTAAAAATGTGAGTACGCAACACAGCCGTGCCGAAAACATTTCACCTAAAAGTATTGACCTGGTTGTATCAAGAGCCGTGGCACCTCTGAAGGATCTCTGGACATGGAGTAAGATCAGTTTGCGTAAATACGCGGGAGCTGATGAGCATACGCCCAACGGGCTCATTTGTTTAAAAGGCGGCGACCTTACAAAAGAGATTTTTGAAAGCGGCTGTAAACCGTTTGTATGGGAAATGCAGCATATTTTTGATGAACCTTATTTTGCAGAGAAGTTTTTGCTGTACGTGAAGAAATAACTGGATTTTATTTTAAATTTTGTATTAAAAATTTTAAATTCAAAACAAATCATTACTAATTTAAAATTTATAATTTAAAATAATCACCAGGTAAGTTCCAGCCGGTTATTCTTCCTGTCCACATCTGCCATTCTTCTGGAAGGATCGATCTCAGCAATCTTCAGGTCGGTCAGCCTTCTTTTGAATTCAATGATATAGGTGGGATGTGTCCATTTCCATTCTTCATGAAATATCCAGGTGGTTTTGTCTTCCGGAGCTTTGCTGCCG
>JANNZE010000087.1:0-1596 GCA_031410455.1 Chitinophagaceae bacterium
ATTGCAGCGTTCTAGGTTATTTTAAAAAATAGGAATGAGTAAGAAATTATTATATACATTGGAATATCCTGTAAGGTGTTCACCAGGTATTTTGTATGAATTTTTGAGCACACCGGCAGGATTGCAGGAATGGTTTGCAGATCTTGTAGACGAACGCGACGGGGTGTATAGTTTTTCGTGGAATGGTACAGAAGAAAAAGCAGAATTGCTGGATAGTGAAGAAAACAAGTTTATTCGTTTTCGCTGGTTAGCTAATCACAAGGATGAATATTTTGAGTTCTGTATCGATCGTTCTGAAGTGACCAACCAAACCATACTTACAGTAAAGGATTTTGCTGAAAAGAAAGATATTAAAGATCAGAGTCAGCTTTGGGAATACCAGGTGAAAGACCTGTTTCACCGCTTAGGAAGTTAATGCAATAAAGAGGCGGTCTGCTGATAAGATTCATTCAGCAGATCTGTCATTTTTTCCCATTTATCCAGATTGAATTTAACGGCAAGTTTGATAAAGGTTGCCTCCTGCACAAAACTCTCCCAGTTTTCCATGGAATGCAAAGCAATATAATTGTTGCTTTCAAAATGATGCTGCCATTGATCGTTACTGATGCACACATACCATGATACCGGTAATATATACTGTGCTTTCAGCATCTTATTTTTGAATGTCTGCAGGTAATTGCCTGACAAGTGCAATGTGACACTGAAAAAATTAGCCCACATAAACATGGTTCGTACCGCAAAAATATCTTTCCCCGAAAAAATCCTGGGGCAATCCAGTAACATATATGGCATTTGAAGGTAATGTTCTCCTTTGGAGATCTTGGGCACAACAAGCTGATCTTTTACCTGTTCCGGAATTGCTGACATAATGATTCCATCGATATGTGGAATGCAACTGTTCAAAATCGTATGCACTTTCTGCATCACGGAGATCCTTGTGAGAATTATTTCCTCACTGCTCACCATTTGCATTTCCTTGGTTGAAAGGTTTACTTTTGTAGTGGATGCCATAACGAAAAGATACAACGATCCGGTTATTGCATTTTAAGTATGATAAAAAAGCTGGACAAACTTATTTTAAGATCCTTTCTCGGGCCTTTCATTGCCACGTTCTTTATTGCATGCTTTGTGCTTACCATGCAGATCCTCTGGAAATATGTAGATGACCTGGTAGGTAAAGGCCTTGATTTTTTAACGATTGCTAAATTTTTATGGTATGCCAGTGCTTCCCTGCTTACGCTGGCCATGCCCATCGCCATTCTGATTTCGAGTATAATGACCTTTGGAAATTTAGGCGAATCATTTGAACTGGTTGCTATAAAATCTGCTGGCATTTCTTTACTGCGTTTCATGCGGCCGCTCGCTTTATTTTCTATCCTGCTTTGTTATATCACGTTTTTGTTTGCCAACTATGTTATTCCTTATGCCAATTTAAAATTCATCACGCTGTACAATGATATCTTTTATAAACGACCTGCATTCGATCTGAAAGAAGGTGTATTCTTTACACATATACCGGGTTATGCCATAAAAGTAGACAAGAAAGATGCTGATGGAAAAACGATCCGTAATGTGCTGATCTATGAACAAAGCAAT
>JANNZE010000088.1:0-3614 GCA_031410455.1 Chitinophagaceae bacterium
CGCAAAGGAAAAGTTTTGGTTTTTAATTTCTGGGCTACCTTCTGTAAGCCCTGCATAGCTGAAATTCCATCTATGATACAGGCTGTAGACAGCCTGGTATCCGATAAGGTTGAACTGATCCTGGTTAGTGTGGATGTTGCATCAAATTATCCAGTAAGGCTGAATGCATTTGTACAGCAGCGGAAATGGAACACCGGCATTTACTGGCTCAATGAGACCGATGCGGATTATTTCTGTCCTAAAGTAGATTCCTCCTGGGGCGGCTCCATCCCTGCTACCCTTATCATCAATACCAGCAATGGTTACAGGGCTTTTTACGAAGAAGAATTTACTGCTGAAAAATTGCGGAAGGCTATTACGAAAGCGCTTTGAGTTCCATTGTACAAATCGCAAACGATAATTAATAATTATCTATTAGTTTTGCAACCTTAATCATCACTCAATCAATATAATCAATTCTTTATGGCGTATGATGTCATTGTATTAGGAAGTGGACCGGGCGGATATCCTGCTGCGATCAGGGCTAGTCAACTGGGCAAAAAAGTAGCTATTATTGAAAAAGAGAGCCTTGGGGGCGTTTGCCTGAACTGGGGTTGTATTCCAACCAAAGCTTTGCTCAAAAGTGCCCAGGTTTATGAATATGCTAAACATGCAGCTGATTACGGCATACAGGTTACCGGCGCAACACATGATTTTGGCGGTGTGGTTAAACGCAGTCGTGGTGTGGCAGATAAAATGAGCAAAGGTGTTCAGTTCCTCATGAAAAAGAATAAGATTGATGTGATCATGGGATATGGCCGTGTGATCGCACCGGGAAAAATTGAAGTGACTGCAGCTGATAATTCCAAACAAACGGTTGAAACAAAAAATATTGTGATCGCCACCGGCGGAAGAGCAAGGCAATTACAAAGCCTGCCTATTGATGGTAAAAAGATCATCGGTTACCGCGAAGCCATGGTATTACCTGAGCAACCCAAAAGCATGATCATTTGCGGAAGCGGTGCGATCGGATCTGAGTTCGCTTATTTTTATAACAGCATGGGAACAAAAGTTACCATCGTAGAATTCATGCCGAGGATAGTTCCGGTTGAAGATGAGGACATCAGCAAGGAATTGGAAAAACAATACAAGAAGCAAGGGATCAGCATCATGACCAACAGTGAAGTATTGAAGGTAGACACTTCCGGAAATGGTGTAAAAGCAACAGTGAAAACTCCAGCCGGAGAACAGGTACTGGAAGCTGATATTTTATTAAGTGCTGTTTGTGTAGTGGCCAACATTGAAAATATAGGCCTGGAACAACTGGGTATCAAAACAGAAAAAGGAAAAATTATTGTTGATGCAAATCAGCAGACCAACGTACCGGGCATTTACGCCATTGGTGATTGCACCCCGGGTCAGGCGCTGGCACACGTAGCCGCAAAAGAAGGCATCAACGCTGCTGAACATCTAAGCGGGCATAAACCTGATCCGATAGATTACAACAATATACCTGGCTGTACGTATTGCACACCGGAGATCGCATCTGTAGGTTATACAGAGAAAGCAGCAAAAGATGCAGGCTATGAAATCAAAGTTGGTAAATTTCCTTTTATGGCCAGTGGTAAAGCAAGTGCTTCGGGTGCAACAGAAGGTTTTGTAAAAGTAATCTTCGATGCCAAATATGGTGAATTCCTTGGCTGCCATATGATTGGAAACAACGTTACAGAAATGATCGCAGAAGCAGTGGTTGCCCGTAAACTGGAAACCACTTCCCACGAAATCCTGAATGCCATTCATCCTCATCCAACCATGAGTGAAGGTTTAAAAGAAGCTACTGCTGCAGCCTACGGAGAAGCCATCGATATCTGATATCATTTACCTTTTTATAAAAAGAGCCCGTTAACGATTAACGGGCTCTTTCAGTTGTCATAAGGTAATGTTCTACGGAACAATGATCCTTTGTGTGATCAACTCACCGACGTCAGACAATAAAACTTTTAATGTATAGGCTCCGGTCTTAAGATTGTTAAGCGGAATATTTGTTGCACGGTTATTATCCCATTTCTGCACTAACCTTCCTGTAAAATCATATAATGCCACCTGCATCATTCCGGCATCTTCGGGCAGTATAACAGTTGTATTTCTGTTTACCGCAGGATTAGGAAAAACAGACACCAAAACGTTGCCTGAAAAACGCAATGCCTTTACTTCGCTCATGCGGGATTGCCCTGCAAAATCAACCTGGCGCAAACGATAATAAACAGTTCCTGTTAAACGTGCTGCATCTTCAAATGCATAGCGGTAACCCGCAGAAGTGTTACCATCCGGAGATTGTGATGGCACAAATCCGATCACCTCGTAGCCCCGGGTTGTTTTACGTTGAATTTCAAAACCCCTGTTATTGGATTCACTGGCCGTTTCCCATGTGAGAGAAACTGTACCTGATCTTTTGGCCGCATTAAAATTTTTCAGCGTTACGGGTGTTGGTCCGCCCTGTAAACAGTTATAATATACAATGGTGTTGTTACAAGCCGTTCCTGTGTTATCCTGCAATACTAAAATGAGGGAAACATTTGCTGTAACGTTCGTGGTAATGTTTACACCAGAATTTGTAATTATACTGGATGAAACCAGCACATCCGCTGTATCCAGGGTGCTGTTATTATTCACATCATAATATAAACTTCCGGTAATATTTAAAACCCCAGATGATAATAATAATGAATAGGTGAAGTTAGTGCTGCCGCAAACGAAAAGGCTACTCACTAAAAGTGTTGGGATAGTTTCATTAGCTCTGCCCGGCGTAAGTACATTATTATTTCCTCTCATCCAGTTACCACAACGATTGTTATTAAGCCTGTAATAACCTCCGCTGTTGATGATCGGCTGATTTACATTTCCCACAATGTTTGGATTATCATCCAGTGTACTAATAGTTACCGGCGTGGAAGAACAGGCCAGTGAACCTGCAGGTAATTCCGGAAGATCTGCAATAAAATTCGGCAAGGCCTGGTTATTCTGACCACCCATTAAAACATCTGTAACCTGTCCATTATAAAAAAGAAAAATAGCATACACGCCATTATTGCCATGTCTTCTTCCGTTAGAACGGGTTAAAATATCATTGGATGTGATGGATTGCGACGTATAAGCATTGCCGCTGTTGTTTAATGTATATTGTTTCAGAGATGAGGATGCTGAAGGAGCATTCCAGTTGAAGCCGGCACGTACAAGAGAATCATTGTAAGTAAAGGTGCTTTGAGATGACAGAATAAAATATTTCTGTGCAGACAATATAGTATCCGGCAGATCCAGGACATAAAAACCTTCTGTTGCGTTTGCCTGGTTATAATAGTAAACGGCGATACTGTAACAGTCCAGATTTTCACCGTTCACAGAGGTTCCAGTATTTACAAGTTCAATAAATTCAGGTTCTGTGGCGGTTTCATTCACAAAAACTTCATTTAATAAAACATTCTGTGCATTTGTAAAATGCGATGCGGTAAGCAAAGTGAAAGCGAGTAAAAACTTCTTCATAAATAAACATTAAATGATGAGTAATTAAGACTTTAAACAGGACGGAGAAGTTTTTCGTGGGATAGGAAAAGTAAGCACTGTAATGAGTCAAATTA
>JANNZE010000089.1:0-10797 GCA_031410455.1 Chitinophagaceae bacterium
ATTCATCTGAAAAGTCTGCTCCCGGATGGCCACATTGATCCTTTCCAGTTCCTGGTACACAATTCTTCCGGCACCAATGTTCAAATGACCTACTTCACTGTTTCCCATTTGTCCGGACGGCAATCCAACATCCTGTCCACAGGTAATTAGGGTAGCGTTCGGGTATCTGGAATACAGGCTATCAACAAATGGTGTATTCGCATTTCTGATAGCATCAGCGGAAGGCACTTGACCTATTCCCCATCCATCCATGATGATCAGTATTATCCTGTTATGCAGCATTTTGTAAAATTATACCATTGCTTTAGATGAATATAATTTCCATTGACTTATATTTAGTTTTCTGAAACACACAATAAAAACAGAATTGGCACGTTTTTGGACAAAAAGCGTTTGATTTTAAACCCAACTGTATGAAAAAAATCTGTACACTTCTGACCTTGGTCATTTTAATGGGTTCATTCACTACAAATACCTTCAAAGGAATTGAAGATATCGTAGCTGCACTTAAAATCGGCAATGCCAATCAGGTGGCCAGCTATTTTGATAATACGGTTGAAATAACATTACCTCAAAAAAGTAATACCTACAGCAGGAGCCAGGCAGAAATGATCATCCGTGATTTTTTTTCCAACAATGCCATACGCTCTTTTAATGTGATCCATAAAGGCGAAAACGCAGGCTCACAATATTGTATCGGAACACTTATTACAAAGTCTGCCCAGTTCCGCACTACCGTTTTCATGAAACAAAAAGGTGATCGTCAGACACTTCAGGAAATACGTTTCGAAAACAGGTAATCTTTCTGCACTTTCATTAGTTTTGATCAATGAATTATGATGAAGCACTTCGTCAGCTGATCGCCAATGCCTTAAGGGAAGATATAGGCGATGGTGACCATTCCACGATTTCCAGCATAGACGCTGCTGCCAAAGGAAAGGCCATTCTCAAAGTAAAACAAGACGGAATCCTGGCCGGTGTTGAAGTTGCCAGGAAAATCTTTGAATACTGTGAACCCGGTATCATTTTTCATACCCGTATCAAAGACGGACAACCCGTTGTTTACGGCGATACAGCCTTCGAACTGGAAGGAAAGGTGCACACCATTTTACAATGCGAAAGGCTGGTGCTGAACATCATGCAACGTATGACCGGTATTGCCACTCTTACACATAAATATGTTGAAAAATTAAAACCGTATCATACGCAATTGCTGGATACCAGGAAAACGACCCCGAATTTCAGGTTACTCGAAAAAGAAGCCGTACGCATCGGCGGAGGCATGAATCATCGCTTTGGGTTGTATGATATGATCATGCTCAAAGACAATCATATTGATTATTGCGGGGGAATTGAAAAAGCCATTCAGAAAGCGCATGATTATATGGTTTCTAAAAAACTGTCATTAAAGATAGAGGTAGAAACAAGAAGTTTGGAAGATGTGCAAAAAGTGATGGCCACAGGATTGGTAGACAGGATCATGCTGGATAATTTTACACCTGAAAAGATCAGGGAAGCACTGGTCATCATTCAGAAAAAATACGAGACAGAAGCAAGCGGAGGTATCAATTTCGATAACCTGGAAGAATATGCCGCCACCGGCGTAGACTTTATCTCCAGCGGAGCTATCATCCACCAGGCCGTAAGTGTAGACCTGAGCCTAAAAGCTGTAATAATTTAAAAATGAAAAAAAAGATCCCTGTCAGCGGAATCGTTTACTCTACCGATAAAAATTTCAGTTTCCAGGAAGAATCATCCCCCGATGTTAATGTGCCCGCCGCAGAGCAGCGACTTAAAGTTAAACTGGAAACAAAAAACAGGGGTGGAAAGGCCGCGACGGTGGTGGAAGGATATGTTGGAACAGGCGCTGAAGAATTGGGTAAAAACCTCAAAAGTTTTTGCGGAACAGGTGGCTCTGTTAAAGATGGCATCATCATCGTGCAGGGCGATAACCGTGAGAAAATTAAGCAATGGCTCATAAAAAACGGATACCGGAAAACAACATAATCGCGATTCCGGCGTTTTAAATTTGCTTATAAATGGTTAAACAATTTTTAAATAAGCACTATTAACCCAATTATTCATTATTTTAGATCAAATAAGCACTATGATTTCCCAAATATCACGCGGTGTTAGGGTAAGTGTTGAAACCTTTTACCAGCCCGAGTATTCGAATCCCTTGAACAGCGAATTTATGTTTGCGTACAAGATTACTATAGAAAATCATAACGAATTTCCAATTCAACTGCTCAGCCGTCACTGGTATATTTATGATAGCAATGGCAGCTCACGTGAAGTTCAGGGTGATGGTGTGGTAGGTATTCAACCTGTTATCGCACCCGGCAACAGTTATCAATACATCAGTGGCTGCAACCTTCGCTCAGAAATGGGAAAGATGAATGGCACTTACCAGTTTGAAAATGCCCACAATAAAAAAATATTTGAAGTATCTATACCATCTTTTCAAATGGTAGCTTCTTTTAAAATGAATTAAAATCTAAGGCTTATACTTAGCCTTTTCAAAAATCATTTCAGCATCTTCTTTCATTAATACATCCGGAGTTTTCTCCGGATTTTTTTGCATATATGTTTTCACGATCTGCCATCCGGCAAATGATCCGATATTGCCCGGCGATGCATCTCCCAGTTCTTTGGTTTTTGGCGATTCTCCTATATAATTGGTGATGATGTTATTGTCGGTTGTCTGCAACATATTATTCTGAACAAAAAGATCCCAGATCATTTTTTCATGCTCGTAACTCTCTTTAAGCTGCTGCTCTGTATAACCGATAAGCATATCTTCTTTTTTTTGTGGAAGCAGTTTGCTGAGCAGGTATAATCGTTTGCCGCTTTCCACCATTTGTATCAGGAGTGATTTGTCTTCATATTTTTCAGGGTACATATCGTTCACTACATTCTTCATGCAATTGATAGAAATATATTCCGGTTCAAAACGATTGCTGATATATCGCGGATATGTTTCATTCACATAATCCGACTGGTAGAGAGAAAAGTTTTTTCCAAGGTGCTGGTGTAAACCTACTATGAATGCATCTTCTGAAAGTATATCTCCAAAACCGTCGAGCGGGCCTATGTACGTAATTACTTTAGATGGTACTTTATAGGCAGGATAATAATATTTCACGTATTGAATACCTTTTTTTATTTCTGATACATAGGGTTCAAAATCTGCAAATACTTTTTGTGTGGAATCATAAACTTTGCGGTATGCTTTTATAAATCCGGCCACATACATGTTGGCACTGTCTGCGTTCCAGGAAGGATCTGTATTTAAAATGGTGTTGATAAAATTCTCACCGAATGATGGATATTTTCTGATGAGTTCATCGAGTTTTTCAGAAAGTCTGTTCGTGTCTAGGCTGAACAATTCCTGTTCGAAACGCTGGGTAGATAAAACTACTTTCAACCTGGAAACATCCGGCTCATTGGAATTATGGCAGGATATTATGAAAAGCGAAAGCAGTAAACTAATGATCACACGCATGATTTAAATTTTAACTTTACAAAAGAAAGGATTTATTACTTAATGCGCTGATAAAACAGGTTATGAAAATTTTTCTTGCTCAACAGAATTATCATATTGGAAATTTCGAAAGCAATACACGAAAAATAATTGAAGGAATTGAGGCTGCAAAAAAAGACGGAGCAGACCTGGTTGTATTCAGCGAACTGTGTATCTGCGGGTATCCGCCGCGTGACTTTTTATATTTCAGGGATTTTATTGATAAATGCATTCGGGCCATTGATGAAATAAAACTGCATGCAAATGGAATTGCGGTACTGGTAGGAGCGCCGCACCGGAATGAAGTTGTTTCTGGGAAAGATCTTTTTAATGCTGCGTATTTCCTGGAAGACCAGCAGGTAAAACAGATCATTCATAAAACCTGTCTGCCCACTTACGACGTGTTTGATGAAGACCGTTATTTTGAACCGGCAGATCAATGGAAAGTAGTTCCTTTCAAAGGCTGGAAACTGGCGGTCACCATTTGTGAAGATATCTGGAACCTGGGCAACAATCCTCTTTACAGAAATTGCCCGATGGATATGCTGATGCATCAATCACCGGATATCATGATCAACCTGTCTGCATCACCATTTGATTATACACACGAAGATGACCGCAAGGCAGCTGTGAAAGCCAATGTGCTTAAATATAATCTTCCCATGGTGTATTGCAATACGGTTGGAAGCCAGACGGAGTTGGTGTTTGACGGTACTTCACTGGTGTTTGACAGTAAGGCCAATCTTTGTGGACGACTGGCATCTTTTAAAGAGGATCAGCGCTCTTTTATTTTTTCAAAGGATGGAACAGTGGATGCAGGTATCCTCGAAAATGCATCGTTGATACCCGATGTGGAATCGAATCCCGAAGAATTACATGCTGATCTTAACATCGCTTCCATACATGATGCTTTATTGCTGGGAATAAAAGATTATTTCCAAAAGATGAATTTCAAAAAGGCCATTATAGGAAGCAGTGGTGGAATTGACAGCGCTGTTACTATTGCACTTGCTTGTGAAGCATTGGGCGAAGAGAATGTTACAGCGATACTGATGCCATCGCAATTTTCAACCGGTCATTCTGTATCGGATGCAGAACTGTTGAGTAAGAACCTGCATAATCCATATCACATCATACCGATAAAAAATATTTACGATGCTTTTTTAGAAGATCTTCAACCTTTGTTCCAGGGATTGCCTTTTAATGTGGCGGAAGAAAATATCCAGAGCAGAACAAGAGGTAACCTGCTGATGGCGATCGCCAATAAATTCAATTATATCTTACTCAATACATCCAATAAATCGGAACTGGCCACCGGTTATGGTACTTTATATGGAGATATGGCCGGAGGTATCGGTGTATTAGGTGATTGTTATAAAATGCAGATCTATAAACTAGCTGAATATATCAACAGGAATAAAGAGATCATACCTGTAAATATTATTTCAAAAGCGCCAAGTGCTGAATTAAGGCCGGATCAGAAAGACAGCGATAGTCTTCCGGATTATGCTGTACTTGACCGTATTCTTTATCTATATATTGAACAGACAAAAGGCCCGGATGAGATAAAAGCGATGGGTTTTGATGCAGCATTGGTAGACCGGGTGTTAAAAATGGTGAACAACAATGAATATAAAAGAAACCAGTTCTGCCCGATCATCAGGGTATCTTCCAAATCATTCGGCGTTGGAAGAAGATTGCCGATAGTAGCTAAATACCTGGGATAGATGCTGATAATTTAACAACGAGTTGTGCCGGGAGCTTTCCATGGCAGTATTTTTGATAATCATCCTTCGTAATTTGCGAACACATCAGAAATAGATCATTATGGTTCAATCGGCTGAAGACATCCGTCTTCTCAATGAAAAAATAAATCACGCGGCAGGATTTGTTACACGTATCAATGATGAACTCAGTAAGGTTATCGTTGGGCAACAAACCATGATCGAAAGATTGCTGATCGGCTTGTTGAGCAACGGTCACGTATTGCTGGAAGGCGTTCCCGGTCTTGCCAAAACTTTATCTATTAAATCGCTGGCACAAACCATTCATGCGCAGTTCAGCCGTATTCAGTTCACTCCGGATCTTTTACCGGCAGATGTGCTGGGTACTATGATCTATAACCAAGGAAAAAATGAATTCGTTGTTCGCAAAGGTCCGATCTTTTCCAATTTTATTTTAGCAGATGAAATAAACCGTGCGCCCGCAAAAGTACAGAGTGCTTTACTGGAAGCCATGCAGGAAAGGCAGGTTACCATAGGAGATACATCTTATAAATTACAGGAACCATTCCTCGTGCTGGCCACACAGAATCCAATTGAACAGGAAGGAACATATCCATTGCCTGAAGCGCAGGTAGACAGGTTCATGCTGAAAGTTGTGGTAGGCTATCCAACAAAAAATGAAGAGCAGATGATCATTCGTCAGAATACAACCGGTATCACCAGCCCAGTGATCAATCCTGTAGCTTCTGCTTCTGAGATCATTGCAGCAAAAGATCTTGTAAGGCAGGTGTATGTTGATGAAAAAATAGAGAACTATATCCTGGATATTGTTTTTGCAACTCGTTATCCTGAAAAATACAATCTGCAGAAATTAAAACCGCTCATTGGTTTCGGTGGTTCTCCAAGAGCCAGTATCAATATAGCACTGGGTGCAAAGGCGTATGCATTTTTAAATAAACGCGGATATGTGATCCCGGAAGATGTAAGAAATATTACCATGGATATTTTGCGTCACCGTATCGGACTTACCTATGAGGCAGAAGCAGAAAATGTAAATGTGGAAATGATCATTCAGGAAATTCTGAAAACAGTTAACGTTCCATAATAACTGTTCATGCTTACTACGCAGGAGATATTAAAGAAAGTTAAAGAACTGGAGATCAAAAGTAAAAAGATCACCACGCACCTGTTTACAGGAGAATATCATTCTGCTTTTAAAGGAAAAGGTATGCATTTCCGGGAAGTTCGGGAATACACAGCCGGCGATGATGTTCGTTTTATTGACTGGAATGTGAGTGCAAGATTTTCGCATACGTTTACAAAAGTTTTTGAAGAAGAAAGAGAACTGACGCTGATGCTGATGATCGATATCAGTATGAGAAATTTTTTTGGAACAACTGTTTCTCAGAAAAGAGAACTGGTAGCTGAAATGGCTGCAGTAATAGCCTTCAGTGCCATCACCAACAATGATAAAGTAGGCGCTGTTTTTTTCAGTGATAAAGTTGAAAAATATATTCCTGCTAAAAAAGGAAGACAACATGTATTGTACATCGTACGGGAATTATTGGGCTTCGAATTGCAGCAGAACGGAACCAATATCAATGAGGCTATCCGGTATTTCAATCGTAATGTGAAACAAAAAAGTATAGCTTTTATTCTGAGCGATTTCCTGGATACCGGTTATGAGAACGACCTGAAAGTGATCGGCAAAAAACACGATGTGATCGGGTTGAAAGTGTATGATAAAATGGATATGCAATTGCCGGATGCCGGGTTAATGGCCCTGCAGGATGCAGAAACAGGAAAAACCAAATGGATCGATACCAGCAACCCGGTGGTGCGTATGAATTACCAGGAGCATTTTTTAAAACAATCTGATGTATGTAAAAGGTTTTTCAGAAAAGCCGGTGCTGATCTGCTGCATGTACGTACGGATGATGATTATGTAAAAATTCTACAACAGTTTTTTATCAACCGGAAATAATTTTATTTGAGCATCTCATTTTTATACCGTGTCTGGATTGTGCTGATGTGTATCATTGCACCGGTAGCAGCTGGTGCACAACAGGTACAGGTGTCTTTAAATAAAAACCAGATCCTCATCGGGCAGCAAATTGAACTTGGTTTAAAAGTGGTGCTTCCGAAAGGTAGTAAAGCTGCATTCAGTTTTCCGGATTCCATCCCGCATTTTGAGATACTGGATAAAAAAGATATCCAGGCTGTTCAGGGCGAAAATGCTTTGGAACAGGTGATCACCATTACAAGTTTTGATTCCGGTCAGTTTTATTTTCCTTCAATACCGGTTGTGATTTCAGATGGTGTAGGTAAAAAAGATATTGCTTCCGATTCCATCCTCATCAGCGTTGGTTATGCAGCTGATAATCCACTGGAAGGTTTGCGTGATATAAAGCCAGTACGGTATCTCGAGATAAAGGATTATTTCTGGTATTACTTTTTAGGTGTGATGATCCTGGTATTCGTGATCCTGTTTTTGTTGTATGATTATTATGCGAAGCGAAAGAAAAAACCCGTAGAACACAAATTCAAACATTCTGCATTTGAAGAAGCCATGCAATCTTTAACTGCACTGGAATCTTCTTCCCTTCATCAACCTGCAGACATAAGAAAATTTCATGGTGCCCTCAGCGATATTTTTAAAAGATATTATGGAAGGAAGATAAAGACAGATCTGTATAACAAAACAACAACGGATATTCTGATGCTGGTAAAGGAGCATCATGCTGATGATACTTCCGGAGCAGCTTCTGTTTTACGGGCCAACGATGCAGTGAGCTTTGCAAAATATTTTCCAGCAGAAGCAGACAGCCGTAATTATTTATCATCGCTTCGTGCACTGATCAGGCATATTGAAAATTCAAATGAAAAAGTTGCGTAGTGATATTTGATTATTTTAAAAATACTGAATTCATACAGCCGTACTTTTTTGTATTGCTCATCGTATTGCCTGTACTGATTATTTGGTATACCAGGAATAATTTTAAGTTCACCGGCGTCCTGAAAGTTTCAGACATCAGTGCTGACGGCCTGGATTCTTTTAAAAGTGCTTTCCGTCATATTTTATTTGTATTACGTTTATTGTGTATTACATCCATCATTTTTGCACTGGCCCGTCCGCAAACAAAATACGAACAGCAGCGTGCAGAGGGAGAAGGTATTGACATTGTTTTGTGTATTGATGTAAGCGGAAGTATGACCGCACGTGATTTTCAGCCCAACAGGCTGGAGGCTGCCAAAAAGGTGGCCATTGATTTTGTACAGAAAAGACCCACCGACAGAATCGGAGTAGTGATATTTTCCGGAGAGAGTTTTACTTTATGTCCGCTCACAACTGATCAGTCAATCGTTATTTCCGCCATAGAAGGTATACGCAATGGTTTGCTGGAAGATGGGACCGCAATTGGTTCGGGCTTAAGTACCAGCGTGGATCGTTTGCGCAACAGTACATCAAAAAGTAAAATAGTTTTATTGCTTACAGATGGTGTAAATAATGGAGGACTGATAGATCCCAACACTGCCAAAGAGATCGCCAAATCGTTTGGTGTAAAAGTGTATACAATCGGTGTGGGATCTGACGGCTATGCCCAGCAACCGGTAAATACAAGTATGGGCGTGGTGATGCAGAATGAAAAAGTAAATATTGATGAGAAACTGATGACACAGATCGCTGAAGAAACCGGCGGTAAATATTTCCGTGCAAAAGATAATACCGGTTTAAACAGCATTTACGCTACTATTGATGCATTGGAAAAAGTAAAAGTGCAGATCATCCGCTCTTCCAATGAAGAAGAAAAGTTTTATCCTTTTGCATTTGCCGCACTGTTTTTTTTATTTCTTGAAATAATACTCCGGTATACTTTATTCCGGAAATTTCCGTGATACATTAAATTGCAGCATGCAGGCATTGGTTTATAAATCTACAGGCAATTGGTACCAGGTAAAAAGTGAGGAAGCCGTTTCCATGAAAGTACGCCTGAAGGGCAAATTTAAAATTGATGCCATCACTTCAACCAATCCAATAGCAGTAGGAGACTGGGTGGAACTCGGCCAGGTGGAAGATGATGAGAGTATTGTGATCACAGAGATCTACGAAAGAAAAAATTACATCAACAGAACATCACCGCATAATAAAAATCAGCACCATATAGTTGCTGCCAATCTCAATCAGTCTTTATTATTTGCTACGCTGAAAGATCCCAAAACATCATCGGGATTTATAGATCGTTTCCTGGTGATCTCAGAAGCGTATCATGTACCGGCCATCATTGTTTTTAATAAATCGGATCTGTATACAGAAAAGGTGATGCTGAAATATGAGGACTTGAAAGCAACCTATGAAGATGCCGGTTATAAAGTATTGCTGGTGAGTTTACAGAACGGAACGGGGCTGGATGAAATACAGGCAGTATTAAAAGATAAGACTACTTTATTAAGCGGGCATTCGGGCGTGGGAAAATCTTCGTTCATCAATTATCTCTTCCCGGAAATGATGCTGAAAACACAGGATGTGAGCGGATGGAGTGGCAAAGGAATGCATACTACCACTTTTGCCGAAATGTTCGACCTCAGTTATGGTGGTAAAATTATTGATACACCCGGCATCCGTGAAATGGGCCTGGTGGATATTCCTAAAAACGAACTCAGTCATTATTTCCCTGAAATGCTAAGGGTACTTCCACAATGCAAATACAACAATTGTATGCATACGGAAGAAGTAGACTGCGCAGTGAAGGAAGCCGTAGGTATGGGCATTATCAGTGAAGACAGGTATATCAATTACTTGAAAATACTGGAAACAATGACCGATAAAAAGTATTGATTAAAATGCCTGTCTCTCCAGGAACTGGGCTACTTCCATCACCGCTTTATTATCTTTCGATATACTTTTGATGTGCTGTGGAAAAATGCTCACGCCGTTAAAAATGCTGTAATGTAAAGTGAGAAACTGTTCCTTGTATTTAAAATCCCAGTCTAACGTATCGCTGTCATCGATCTGGTTCATAAACTGAACCTGCAGCTGGTCTGCCAGTGTGTTGGCAATCGCATAGAATTTGTTGATACCGCAATTATCATCGATAACAGCTTCTGTTCCACCGAAGTTGGTTTTTAATTGATAACACATAGGTATAGGTATTTGGTTTTATTGGATAATGGACAACGTTAATGGTAAACGCTATCAGTAATTATAAGTTTTTCCTCCCCTGTATTTTGCCTTTTTGCTCGCTTTAATGGCTTTCGGATCACCGGATGCAATTTTTTCTGCACCGATATTCCGTCCGTCAGTTTTGCAGCCTAATTTTTCTTTTTTTGCAAAAAGACCTCTTGAACAACTGCTTAAAGCCGCTATCGCAACTATCAGAACGAGTAATTTTTTCATATTTTAAAAATACGCATTTTGCTTCTAATTATTTGTCGAACCAACTGCTGTATAACACATAATTATCGGCAATCCTGTTGATCTCGTTATTGATCAGTTCCTGGCTGATGTCTTTTACTTTTTTTGCCGGAACCCCAGCATAAATACTTCCGGGC
>JANNZE010000090.1:0-2550 GCA_031410455.1 Chitinophagaceae bacterium
TGGCAGATTTTTTAAAGGTAGACAGGTCTACTTTTGCGCATTCCCGAACGGGTTACCGGTTAATGAAAACATCTTCCGCTAAACTGGATAGATTTCACCAGCTCTATCAGGCGCAATCTGCTAAGAAAATGCCTTTGCCCGAACAACTACAGGGAAAGTTGAAAGAAAAAGCTTCAGACCATGTATCAGACCTTACACTCAGACAAATGATTTGTGGCCGTAAAGCCATGCAATTAGAAAAGAAGCTGGTGAAGATGCAAAATGATTATTCAAATACCATTATCTGGTTACAGATGCTGGAACATTTACTGGAAGAAGAGCATAATACCAAAGAAGCAGCATCAGATAAAGCCTTTTACAATTTGTGGCAAAGTAAGGCAAAGGAACGATTACCGGTTTGCTGCCCTACCGAACAAATGAAATTTAAAATAAAAATTCATTTGCTGAAAACTGAAGAAGAATTAATTGCAAAAATTTTGAAGGGTGAATATTATGTTTAACATCTATAAGAGAATTTGTAACCTCACAGGTTATGACCTCACAGGTTGAGGTGTGGCAGCAGTCTTCATTTTTGAAATGAACCGGTATAATTCGTTCATACTTTTAATATCATCCACTACCAATATCCCGTTTTTACCTACCTGTTTTAATTTTCCTTTATTGGTACCGGTTTGTAAAAAAGATAAAATGCTGTTGAATGTTTCACTCTGGAAATAAGGTGAATCCGGATTGCTGACGAAGAAACATTTTAATACATCGTTCTTCAAAAATATTTTTTCGAATCCTAATTCCACAGCAATTTTCCGGCAGCGTACTGTGGTGAAAAGATCTTCCACCTGCGGAGGTACCGGCCCGAAACGATCCTGTAATTCATTGTGAAAAGCAATGAGGTCTTCTTCGTTTTCACAATTGTCGAGGCGGGAATACAAAGACAATCTTTCAGCGATACTTTCCACGTAATTGTCGGGAATTAAAATTTCCAGGTCCGTATCTATGCTGCAGTCACTTACAAAATCATCCTGCTGATGAATCTCTTCTTTAAACAGATCATGAAATTCTTTTCTTTTCAATTCTTTAATGGCTTCATCCAGGATTTTCTGATACATTTCAAACCCGATCTCCGCAATGAAACCACTTTGTTCTCCGCCTAACATATTTCCTGCTCCGCGTATATCAAGATCACGCATAGCGATCTGGAATCCGCTCCCCAGTTCACTGTATTGTTCCAGTGTGTTCAATCGTTTGCGGCTGTCTGGCGGTAATGTACTTACGGGCGGCGCCAGTAAATAACAGAATGCTTTTTTGTTGGAGCGACCCACACGTCCGCGTAACTGGTGCAGATCACTTAAACCAAACTGGTGTGCATTGTTAACGATAATGGTATTTACGTTAGGAATATCAACACCACTTTCTACAATATTTGTACATACCAGTACATCGTATTTTTTATCCATGAAATCGAGGATCGTATCTTCCAGCTGATCGCCTTCCATTTGTCCGTGTGCATAAGCAATACTCACATCCGGACATAAACCCTGGATGAAACCTTTCATTTCTTCCAGGCCTTTAACGCGATTGTGTATGAAGAAAACCTGTCCGCCTCTTTCTGTTTCATAATAAATGATATCACGAATGGCGTCTTCATTAAACACCATTACTTCTGTTTGAATCGGCTGGCGGTTGGGTGGTGGTGTATTGATGATGCTCAGATCGCGTGCGCCCATTAAACTGAATTGCAACGTACGTGGTATTGGCGTAGCTGTAAGTGTTAATGAATCCACTGTTGCACGGATTTGTTTTAATTTTTCTTTTGCGGCAACACCAAATTTTTGTTCTTCATCAATGATCATGATGCCGAGATCTTTGAATTTTACATCTTTACTCAGGATGGCATGTGTGCCGATGATGATATCAATTTTTCCTTCCTCTAATTTTTTCAGTGTTTCCTTTTTTTCTTTCGCTGTTTTAAAACGATTGATAAAATCAACAGTCACCGGAAAATCTTTCAATCGGTCACCGAAGGTTTTATAATGCTGGTATGCAAGAATAGTTGTTGGTACCAATACCGCAGCCTGTTTTCCATCTGCAACAGATTTGAATGCAGCCCGAACAGCGATCTCTGTTTTTCCAAAACCCACATCACCACAAACAAGGCGGTCCATTGGACCTGGCTTTTCCATATCACGTTTTACATCTTCACTGGCTTTGGCCTGGTCGGGTGTGTCTTCATAAATAAAACTTGCTTCCAGTTCCGTTTGCATGTAGGTATCCGGGTGATGTGCATATCCTTCCCGGCTTTTTCGTTCTGCATACAGGCGGATGAGATCAGTGGCAATATCTTTTACCTGGCGTTTGGTTTTCTCTTTTAATTTGTTCCAGACATCACTTCCTAATTTATTCATTTTAGGAATGGAACCTTCCTTACCGCTGTATTTGCTGATCTTATGCAGTGAAGAAATATTTACATACAAAAGATCGCCGTCTTTGTACTGGATCCGTACAGCTTCCTGCATGCGCCCATTCGCTTCTATTTTCTGCAATCCGCTGTAA
>JANNZE010000091.1:0-4991 GCA_031410455.1 Chitinophagaceae bacterium
AGAGGAACCTTACCTGTAACAGTTTGTGATCAGTACAAATATGGATTTGGAATAACTTCAACTGCAAAAGATAATCAAACAGATGTGGCCTCTGCCTCTTTCCCTGCTATCGATTCTATTATGAATGATGCGATAAAAAAAAAGCTTTGCCGGGTGGTGTTGTACTGATCAGAAAATCCGGTACAACCATTTATGAAAAAGCTTTTGGCAATTATACTTACGAAGGCAATAATCCCGTAACAAAAAGTACCGTTTATGATTTGGCATCCATTACTAAAATCTGTGCGTCTACCATTGCACTGATGAAATTGTATGATGAAAAAAAAGTTGGCCTTGACCTGCCGGTTTCAGATTATCTGGCAGAACTCAAAGGCACGAATAAGGATAGTTTTACTATAAGAGATCTGTTGTTGCACCAGGCAGGAATGCCGGCTTATATTCCATTTTTTAAAAATACGGTAGATGAAAACGGCAGACCATTATCAGCCTTATATCAAAACTCAAAAAACAATGTGTATTCTGTTCCGGTAGCACAGGATCTGTACCTCCGCTGCGACTGGCCATATTGTATGATGGAAGTATTGGCAGAGTCGACGGTGAATACAAAAAAATATATTTACAGTGATAATGATTTTATTCTGATAGGCAAACTCATCGAGAGGATCAGTGGCATGTCGCTGGATGCTTATACAAATAAGTATTTTTATCAGCCTATGAAACTCACAACGATCGGTTTTTTGCCACTAGAAAAAATGGATGCATCCATGATCGCTCCTACTGAAAATGAAATCAAATTCCGTGCACAGCTTTTACAGGGATCTGTACATGATGCCAATGCTGCGATGTTTGGCGGAGTATCCGGACATGCAGGTGTTTTCAGCAATGCAGGAGACCTTGCTGCCGTGATGCAGATGCTGATGGATGGTGGATTTTATAATGGAAAGCAATATTTAAAAAAATCAACCATTGAACTGTTCACCGATTATGGAAGTGAGATCAGCCGCAGGGGACTGGGCTTTGACAAACCTGAAAAAGACAATAACATCCGGAAAGAACCCTATCCATGCTTGCCGGCTTCTGCAAAAACATTCGGGCATACCGGTTATACAGGCACTGCTGCATGGGCAGATCCGGAAAAAGAACTGATCTTTATTTTTCTCAGCAACAGGGTGTATCCAAATGGCAATGACCTATTGAACAAAATGAATGTACGCTCAAAGATCATGGAAGAAATTTACCGGGAACTCAATTAAAATAATCTTTACTTTTAGCTTCGAAATATTAGTATTGGAAAGATGTATAATTCCTCTCCTTCAATGCATAACAATTTACAAAAGCTGAATTTCTTACCATGACATTTCCGCATCAAATCAAAACTTTTGAAGAGTATAAAAATGCCTATCAGAAAAGTGTAGAAGAACCGGAGCAGTTCTGGGCTGATGTTGCCGGTAATTTTTTATGGAAGAAAAAATGGGATAAAGTATTAGAATGGGATTTTTCAAAAGCGCAGGTAGAATGGTTCAAAGGCGGAAAAATGAACATCACCGAAAATTGCCTGGACCGCCACCTGGAAAAAAACAGCGATACCAAAGCATTGATATGGGAACCCAATGATCCTTTACAGCCATCACGCTTTTACACTTATAAAGAATTATATGAGCAGGTTTGTTTGTTTGCCAATGTTTTAAAAAATAACGGAGCTAAAAAAGGCGACAGGATCTGTATCTACATGCCAATGGTTCCGGAACTGGCCATTGCTATTCTTGCCTGTGCCCGCATTGGTGCCGTACACTCCGTAGTGTTCGGAGGTTTTTCGGCACAGAGTATTGCAGACCGGATTAATGATGCCTCCTGCAATATTGTGATTACATCAGACGGAGCTAATCGTGGTAACAAACAGATAGGACTGAAAATTTTAATTGATGATGCACTGGAAAACTGTACTACGGTAGAAAAAGTAATTGTGCTGACACATACGCAGGTTCCGGTAAGTATGATCAAAGACCGTGATGTATGGTGGGAAGATGAAATGAAAAAAGCAGGAGCAGCCGGTCAAACGTCATGTATTGCCGAAATAATAGATGCGGAAGATATGCTCTTCATCTTATACACATCCGGCAGTACAGGAAAGCCAAAAGGTGTTGTACATACTTGTGCTGGTTATATGGTATGGACGAACTATACTTTCGTGAATGTATTTCAGTATCAGCCCGGCGATATTCATTTCTGTACAGCAGATATCGGATGGATCACCGGGCACAGTTATATTGTGTACGGACCTTTAAGCGCTGCTGCAACATCACTGATGTTTGAAGGAATACCCACCTATCCCGATGCCGGACGATTCTGGGACATTATAGATAAACACCACGTAAATATTTTATACACCGCTCCCACTGCTATCAGAAGCCTGATGGCTTATGGAGAAGCGCCTCTTGAAAATAAAGATCTTTCTTCTCTGAAAGTTCTGGGTACAGTTGGTGAACCGATTAACCAGGAAGCATGGGAATGGTATGATGTGAATATCGGCAGGAAAAATTCACCGATCGTTGATACCTGGTGGCAAACGGAAACCGGTGGTATCCTGATCTCCAACATTGCCGGTGTTACACCTTCCAAAGCAACATATGCCACATTGCCCTTACCCGGCGTTCAGCCGGTATTACTGGATGAAAAAGGAAATGAGATAACAGAGAATGATGTTACCGGGAATCTGTGCATTAAATTTCCGTGGCCGGGAATGTTACGAACTACCTACGGAGATCATGAAAGATGCAGGCTGACCTATTTTGCAACCTATCATAATATGTATTTTACGGGAGACGGAAGTTTCCGTGATGCGGATGGCAATTACAGAATTACCGGTCGTGTAGATGATGTACTGAATGTTAGCGGACACAGAATAGGAACAGCTGAAGTGGAAAATGCGATCAACATGCATGCAGGTGTGGTGGAAAGTGCAGTGGTAGGTTTTCCGCATGACATTAAAGGACAGGGCATTTATGCATTTGTTATTTTAAACAGCAGGCATATTGATGATGAGCATACCCGGAAAGATATTATACAAACCGTTTCACGTATGATCGGTGCCATTGCAAAACCTGACAAATTGCAGTTCGTAAGCGGTCTTCCAAAAACAAGAAGCGGAAAAATAATGAGACGGATCCTTCGAAAAATTGCAGAAGGTGAAACAACAAATTTAGGAGACACTACCACCTTACTGGATCCTGCAGTGGTGGAAGATATTAAAAATGGAAAATTATAATGACAGTGCGCCCGGAAGATCTTTCCATCCATAATTATACTTATGATCTTCCTGCAGAAAAAATTGCATTGACACCCGCACCGGAAAGACATGATTCCAAACTGCTGGTATATAAAGAAAATAAGATCACGGAAAGTACCTACCTGCATCTTCATGATTTTCTGCCACCCAACAGCCTGATTTTTTTTAATGATACAAAAGTTATAAAAGCGAGATTACGTTTTAAAAAATCTTCGGGCGGCGCCATAGAGATATTTTGCCTGGAGCCTTCTGTTTTTGAAGGTTTTGAAAAAAACCTGGCGCAGCAGGGTTCAGCCAATTGGAATTGTTTTGTAGGCGGAGCTGCTAAATGGAAAGACGAAACGTTACAATTATCATTTGAAAATGGAATAATATATGCCCGGTTAAAAGGACGATCGGGTGAAATGTATGAAGTGGAATTCCACTGGACACCGGAAGACCTCACTTTTTCCGAAGTGATTCAAGCTGCGGGTAAAATACCTTTACCGCCTTATATCAAACGCGATACGGATGAACAGGATTCCTCCCGCTACCAGACAATGTTTGCTGCACATGAAGGATCTGTAGCCGCGCCTACTGCAGGATTGCATTTCACAAAAGAAGTTTTAACATCACTCGACAGGAAAAACATTCAGCAAAAATACCTTACGCTGCACGTTGGTGCAGGAACATTCAAACCTGTTAAGGCCGATACAATGGCTGGTCATGAAATGCACGCTGAATGGATAGATATACAAAAAGAAATTATTGAAACACTTTTAACACAGGAAAAAACTCTGATAGCAACAGGCACCACCAGTCTTCGAACGCTGGAATCATTGTACTGGTTAGGTGTGAAAGCATCATTTCACCCTGGTGCAAAGACACTGGAGTTATCACAATGGGAATTGTATAACGAACTTCCACATGATCTGAGTAAAAAGGAAGCGTTGCATTTTTTATTACATTGGATGAATGTAAATAGCCTGGATCGCCTGGTAACTAAAACACAATTGCTGATTGCTCCCGGATATTCATTCAGGATCGCAGACATATTGATTACAAATTTCCACCAGCCTCAATCAACGTTATTATTGCTCGTGGCCGCAGCCATTGGTGATGATTGGAGAAAGGTGTATGAATATGCCCTTTCCAATTCATTTCGTTTTTTAAGTTATGGAGATGGTTCCGTTTTGTATTTAAAATAAAATGCGTAAAAAAAGGTGCATCAAGTGCACCTTATATAGATGGATATTTTTAAT
Organism: Chitinophagaceae bacterium; assembly: GCA_031410455.1. Taxonomy (GTDB): domain Bacteria; phylum Bacteroidota; class Bacteroidia; order Chitinophagales; family Chitinophagaceae; genus Ferruginibacter. The sequence goes on from JANNZE010000091.1 coordinate 4,528, forward strand.
TAATTGAATAAAGTCCATCCTTTCCACCAGCTTGATTCTGCACCTGCGGGAGAAATTGCTCCCCTGAAATTTACTGTTGTAAAAAATGTAGATGCGAGTAAAGGATCATTAAAATTTGCCCCTCCGATGATCGGCTGGTATCCGTTGGAACCAGCAAACGGAGTTGGATCAGGTGTATTATAATTAAATGGCTGAATCAGTTTGGCATCTGAAGCATTCGTGAGAATGGTATTACCAAAATAAGGATTGGTGAACCACGATAAAATGCTTGCATCCGAAGCTCCGGTTGGCGAAGCAGCACTTGCACTGTACTTAACATTTATCGTATTTCCTGCAAGCGTTGTAAAACGTATTCTTAAAGAACTGTCGTCAATATTTTTATCAGTAGGTGTTCCTGTACTGGCATCTATCAAAATTGCCTGGGGCCATCCCATGATCACAGAATTGAAAATACTGATAGAAGA
>JANNZE010000092.1:0-1808 GCA_031410455.1 Chitinophagaceae bacterium
AAACCTGCAACACATACAATCCCTGCGCATTTATCTGCACTGATCTGATGGCCGATCTTTTAAAAGTACCATCCATATCTACCATTTGCAAACGATAAAATATGGGTTTGCCGAACTGGCTGATCTGATCATCTGTGAATGAATATATATTTTCGGATGTTCCTCCGGTTGCAGCTACGCTTCCGATATTCTGAAACTGCACATGATCATAACTTCTTTGAATAATAAAATGACTGCTGTTGATTTCAGAATTAGTTTTCCATTGCAGATGTACATTTTTTTGCTGAGCGTACAACTCAAAGGAAAGCAGGTTAAGCGGAACTACTGTGCAGGTTGTTAAAGGCTGAAAACCATCTTCCACCGGATCAGCATCTGTTCCATCCGTTAAAAAAGGAACAAAGGTTACATTGCCTGTAATGGTAGCCGCAATATCAGTTGAAACAGTTGTTCCGAACCAGTTACAGGTAGCTTCGAAATTTGCAGCATTTGCATTTCCTATACTCACGGTATTGCCCACAATGGAATTAAAATACGCTTTGTTATTTACAGAAGCGGCATTGTCTTCTGTAAGGGCAATACCTGCTCCGTTATCATGAATGAAATTATTCTGAATAATATTATCAAAAGTGGAATCTGTTGCAGCGATGCGTATTCCGGCATTGGTATTGTTGCTGATGGTATTTTTTTCAACCAGGTTTCTGCCTTTTGTAAATAACATACCGGTGCTGTTGTTTTCTGAGATATTGGCCCTGATGACATGCCCGTTGCTCGCCGTGAAAGTATATCCGGCCGTAAAGCATCCGCTTACATAATTGTAACTGATCTCAGATGGAAGATCTCTGCCACCATCCATATAAATACCTGTTCTTAAGTTGGTGACTTTATTATTTTTTATAAGGTAACTGTGTACACGTACCGCTGCATTGGACCTGGTGGAGATCCCCTGTTGCTGAGTGAAAATATTTACCGTACCGGTTACAATATTGTTGATGATGATGCTTCTTAATCCGCGTGCTTCAATGCCACGTAAATTAGTTCCGATGTTAATGGAAAATCCATCTACGGCAATACTGTCTGTATTCGCTCCAAAATAAAATGCGCCTGCAATATTAGATTCATTGGTTCCTCTTATAGTACCAGGATCCGGCCATGCAGGAAAGCCTGATTTTGCACCCCTGATCACGAGCCGCTTGTTGATAAAAATATCACCACTGGCATAATTGCCGGCATCCACTAATATGGAATCTCCTGCAGCCGCTACCCCAATTGCAAAAGAGATGGTTGCAAAGGGTAAAGCAGATGTACCGGGGTTTGAATTGTTACCAATAGCAGTTGTATATACATCGCCTGCAGTGGATGCATCGTTCACATACCACGTGCTGGCATTTACGTTCATGCTTAATGTTATAAGTAAGATAAAGATCGTGTACCTGCCAGTTAAAACAAGCCCAGCAGGAAGAGGTGTAATAAGTTTCATTTTAAACAATTTGTAGGCTCAGTAACGAAGCAATGCAATGTAATCTTTTCAGGAAATTTTACCATTGATTTTTATAATCCATTATGGAATCTGAAGAGTAATATTCTCTATATGTTAAATTTTCTACCTGAAGCTACATTTCTATCATATGAATAAATAACTTTATCAAACAGCTGATACATGACCACAGATTTTGAAATTGAAAAAAACAGGAAAGCCTTCATTTATACAGCAGCCATTTGTGCTGTGATGCTTCTTTTATTTTTTATTATAAGATGGAAGAATATTCCACCACCGGAACCGGTGATACAGGATCTGATGGAGATCAATC
>JANNZE010000093.1:0-5758 GCA_031410455.1 Chitinophagaceae bacterium
CTCAACTTTCTGCACAGATCATAACATCTGAAGCACCTGCAAAGTTCATTACCAGGATACCTTTTAAAATATACAGCGGAGGTGTAATGGTGGTGAGTGCCAGGTTAGGCAATTATACAGACACGCTGCATTTTATATTGGATACAGGCAGCGGAGGCATCTCCCTGGATTCGTCCACCTGTGTGCATTCCGGTTCAGAATCAAAACTTACTGATACTGCCATCACCGGTATTGGCGGGATGCGAAAAGTGTCTTTTGTTTTTGACAAAACTTTACATTTCCCGGGAATGGATGTTGAACACCTGAATTTTCACATCAACAATTATGAGGTGTTAAGTTCTGTATATGGTGAAAAGATAGATGGAATAATCGGATACAGTTTTTTCAGCAGGTATATAGTACAGCTTAATTTCGACAGTTTATACATGGACGTATTTACTCCGGGAAAATTTGATTACCCCCGGCAAGGCCACACGTTGCATCCGCTGTTCACATCCATACCGATATTGTACCTGAATATAAAAGATGAGAAAAAAATAAAAGCCAATTTTTATTTTGATACAGGAGCAGGACTTTGTTTTTTAATGAGTGAAAAATTTGCAAAGGACAGTGCCGTATTACTGAAAAAAAGAAAACCCGTGATCACACAGGCGGAAGGCATGTTAGGAAGACTGATGATGCGGCAAACGATCATCAAAGAACTGCAGATCGGCCCTTATCGTTTTCATGGTGTGCCTGCATTTATTTATGATGATACCTATAATGTTACCTCTTATCCTTTTTCCGGTGGATTGATCGGCAATGAACTGCTGCGGCGTTTCAACATTACACTCAATTATGCAGACAGGATCATACACCTTGTTCCCAATGGAAATTTTTATGAACCATTCGATTATTCGTATACCGGTTTTGCCATATACCAAATCGAAAAAAGAATAATCATTGGTGAAATTGTTCCCGGATCTCCTGCAGAGAAGGCCGGTTTAAAAGTAGGTGATGAAATTATGGCGATCGATAACAATGTTTCCAAAAACATTAAGATCTATAAAAATATGTTACAGGTACCAAACCAGATCTTTCAGCTGATCATTTTCAGGGATGGTAAAATTATACAGCGAAATTTAAAAACAAAAAGGATCTCTTAATGGAAAAGCATTGAATCTTAACCATTTTCAATTGTTTCATTCATAGGATGAGACAGTTTTTTTATGCATTGTATATACAGCTAAATTTGCAGGATGATTCAATATGAGAAATTCACTTTATCTAACGGACTGAGGTTGATTGTACATGAGGATAACAGTACACCTATGGCGGTGGTTAACGTTTTGTATGATGTGGGTGCAAGAGATGAGGATCCGGAAAAGACCGGTTTTGCGCATTTATTTGAACACCTGATGTTTGGCGGAAGTAAAAATATACCTGTTTATGATGAGCCCTTACAGGTAGCCGGCGGAGAGAACAATGCCTATACTACCAACGATCTCACCAATTATTATTGCCAGCTTCCGGCAGAAAACCTGGAAACAGCATTCTGGCTGGAAAGCGACCGCATGTTAAGCCTGGCCTTCAGTAAAAAAAGCCTGCAAGTTCAGCGCAAAGTTGTGTGTGAAGAATTCAAGGAACATTATATCAACAAACCCTATGGTGATGTATGGCATAAAATGAGGGAACTCGTATATAAAGTTCACCCGTACAGGTGGATGACCATCGGAAAAGAATTGAAGCATATTGAAGAAGCCACACTGGAAGACGTTAAGAATTTTTTCTTCAAACATTATACGCCCAGTAATGCGATACTGGTAGTTGCGGGAAATGTAAAAACAGAACAGGTTAAGCAAATGGCTGAGAAATGGTTTGCAACTATTGACGCTGGTGAAAAATACATCCGTAATATCCCGCAGGAACCGGTACAGGCAGAAGAAAGAATACTGGAAGTAAAAGCAGATGTTCCATTGGATGCGATCTACAAATGCTGGCATATCTATTCAAGAAATGATCCCCGGTATTATACGGCAGATCTCATCACAGATATTTTAAGTGGAGGCGGTTCTTCCCGTTTATACCAAAGCCTCGTTAAGGAAAAACAGCTGTTCAGTAACATTGAATGTTATCACATGGGAAGTATGGATAACGGCATTCTTACCATTGAAGGCAAACTGGTAAAGGGCGTTGACATAAAAGTGGCTGATGCGGCGATACTCCATGAAATTGAAATACTCTGTGCTGCCGGCATTACAGAAGCAGAACTGGAGAAGGTGAAGAACAAAGCGGAAAGTGCTATGGCATTTGAAGATATGAGTGTAATGAACCGGGCTTCCAGTCTCGCTATTTATGAACTTATGGGAGATGCAGACCTGATCAATACGGAACTGGGTAAATACCAGGCCGTTACCGTTGCTGAAATTTTATCGGAAAGTAAAAAAATATTCCGTCCGGAAAATTGCAGCACACTTTATTATTTATCCAATACAAAATAAGATGAACCGAAAGATTGCACCGCCGATAAAAGATGCTATAGATTACCAGGTAGCCCTGAAACCCTGTGATATGTATGAACTGGATAATGGCATACCGGTATACACCATTGATGCCGGCGCGGAAGATGTACTGCAACTCGAATTTGTTTTTTTTGCCGGCAATTTTTTTGAACAGCATAAAGGCATTGCCGCAGCCACCAATTCATTATTGAAAAATGGCACAAAAACAAGAACCGCTTTTCAGATCAACGAAGATTTTGAATATTATGGTGCGTATTGCAACCGCAGTTGTTATAATGAAACGGCGGTAATTACTTTACATACGCTGAACAAACATCTTCTCAGGTTATTGCCTGTGATCCAGGATATGATCACTGAATCCGTTTTTCCTGTTGAGGAACTGGAAATTTACAAACAGAATGTAGCACAGCGGTTAAAAGTGAATCTGCAGAAATGTGAATTCGTTGCGGGTAGACTGATCGATAGTTACCTGTATGGCGCTGATCATCCCTATGGTGCGTTTACGGAACTGAAAGATCTGGATGGATTGACAGTAGAAAATATAAGGCAATTCTTTGATCAGTATTATGTACACGGACAATGCATCATTTTTGCATCCGGAAAAATACCGAAAGGATTGTCCGAAAATCTGAATGCACATTTTGGAAAACTGAATTTATCAAAACCTGCTTTTCAGATAAAGGACGTGAAGGCTAGCCCCGCAACAGATTTAAAATACCGTATCCAGAATGATCCTGCAGCTGTGCAGGGCGCCATCAGGATCGCACAGAATTTCCCTAACCGCCATCATCCCGATTTTAAAAAAGTAGTGGTGCTGAACAATGTATTCGGTGGATTCTTCGGATCAAGGCTGATGAGTAATATCCGGGAAGAAAAAGGATATACGTATGGCATCTATAGTTACCTGCAGAATCATATACAACAAAGTGCATGGCTCATCAGTACAGAAGCCGGAAAGGATGTATGTGAAGCAACCATAGAAGAAGTGTATAAAGAAATGAAACGTCTTCGTGATGAACCCATTCCGGAAGATGAATTATTGCTCGTGCGTAATTACATGATCGGTGGATTACTGGGTGAACTGGATGGTCCTTTCCAGATCATGGCCAAATGGAAAAACATCATATTGAATCAGCTTGATGAAAATTATTTTTATGAATCAATACAAGTGATCAAAACGATTTCTTCCGAAGAATTACAGGAGCTATCCCGGAAATATTTGCAACCCGAAAAATTTTACGAACTGGTTGTATACTGATCTAATTTTCTGTGAGAAGATCTTCCACACTCGTCTGAAGGCACCTTGCAATTTTTTGCAGCTGTATGACGGATACGGAAGATCTTCCATTTTCATACCGGCTCAGCATGTTACGTGAAATGCCGATCTCGTTGGCAAATGCCTGTTGTTTTTTTCCCCGGAAACTTCTCCATCTGCGGATATTCCATCCTACGGTTATATTATACATAAGCAACATTTTTATGTATCAAAAATGAGGTGTTACAAATACATGAAAAAGTGAAAAGGACATTTTCTGCATGTTTTTTTTCTCTGCACATCTTGTTTAAAAACATGCTACAAATTGTAATGCTGTTTTTTTGAAATAGAAAATAGTTTGTTACAAATTTGAGGAGCATGAAACGATCGGTTCAGATATCATTTTTCATTTTGTTTATGTGTCATGCTGAAATGTTGCATGCTCAGGTAGACACGAATGCCTTTAAAAAAATGGCCGCACAGATAGAATCTGATAACAGGCAGATCATACAATTGAATAACGAAGTGACGGAGCTGAAAAGGGTGTTGCAGAAACAGCGGATCATGGTATATGAACAATACGACAATGCTTCCCAATTCATGGATGCGGCAGTTAGTTCTGCCAATAATTTACAGGCATTGATATCCAAAGAAAGTTACCGGAATAAGATCACTTCTCTGAATAATCCCACAAGCGGAGAATTAGGATTTAATCTTGAAACAGAAATTGAACAATGCTTAAAACCACTATTGGAAAAGACAAAAAAAACGGATGTTAATAAATTCCAGCAGATCGTGAAAGGACTGGTAGAAGCCGGGCAAAATACCACATCGTTATTTCCTGCAGGAAATATTTTCACTTGTCTTTTATCTCTTGTAGGAAATGTGGCGGTGAATGAAAAAAATATTCAAAAGGAAGATGTGGATACTTTCATTAAACAGATAGAAAAATATTTTAACCAGTACCAGAAATTGTATGAATGCAATGTCAATTTCAATAACCAGATGCTGGTATTGAAAAATAAGATGAAGATCATTCAGGAGGATATTAAAGTACAGTTACAGGATATTGTTTTGTCGCTGGAGAAGAATGTAAAGAGAGACCAGGTTGTGAAGATCAATCCCGAAGAGTTGTTATTAAAATATTTTAACCGTAAATATATTTCTGAGCTGGAAGCTAAGAATCCGGTGATCATCTTTCCCAATGATGCTGTTAAAGGGTGCAAAGAAATTGCGATCGCTATAAAAAGAACGTATGATGAATATGCTGTCATCTACAATGAAAATTTCAAAGCGATCAGCACCATCATCAATAATATGGGATCGGTATCGGCTACTATAGATAAAGTAAAAGTGAGCAGAACCTTTACAGAACTTGAAATATTATTTGCAGAGAGTAAAAATATTGATGCAGATAATCTTCGCCTCAAAACCTTATTTGAAAGGCTGGAGTTCATGCAACAATAGTTTGCCGGCAAATGGCTTTGCCATTATCTTTATAAAAATATACTATTATGAATTTTATGATTCGCCTGGTAATATCTGCTATAGTAGCATATTTGCTGTCACAGATTTTAAAAGGAGTTCATATAAAAGACCTGGAAACCGCCATCTTATTTGCATTTGTGCTGGCCATATTAAACGCTTTAGTTAAACCATTGCTGGTATTATTCACTTTGCCGCTTACCATTTTTACACTTGGTTTATTTTTACTGGTCATTAATGCCATTGTTATTTTACTGGCTGATTATTTTATTAAAGGAATTGATATAGATGGATTTTTTGCAGCGCTCCTGTTCAGTGTATTGTTATCTTTCTTCTCATCGCTGTTGCATACATTACTGGTGAAAGAAAAAGAATAATGCCGGAATAATATATCCGGCATTTCAGGTTCATCAATCAATATTCATTCTGAATTTTTTCGCCTGGGTTTTTATGGCGGTTTCTATTGCGGTTTCCAGTGTAGGTTCTTTACTTTTGCTTTTCAGTTTTTCCTTTTTTA
>JANNZE010000094.1:0-2097 GCA_031410455.1 Chitinophagaceae bacterium
GGCATTTTTGTATGAATATGATCATGCGATGGAGGGGACTTTTTTTCGGGCACTAATTTCATTCCGCATATAGTACAATTTCCTGGTTTTGATGCATGTATTTCTGAATGCATGGGACATGTATATATAACAGCAGGATTGAAACCCACCTTTTTTACAACAGGCTTTGCAGCAGAAACCTTTGGCTTTTCTTTTACCAAAGCCATCCCGCATTTAGGACAATTGCCCGGCTTTAACGCATGTATTTCCCGATGCATAGGACATGTATAAGTTGTTTGAACGACAGTATTTTTCAGCGTTGATTTTGCAACTGGTTTCTTTGCTTGTTTTGCAGGCATATTCATACCCGGCATATTATTCATGTCGTGCTGCGCTTTTACCTGGAAAACGCCTAACATAATAATTATTGATATTAAATATTTCATCTTTACTTTATATTTTTTACTGATAACATACTTGCATTGATGGCCACTATTACAGTGCTAACAGTCATTAAAACTGCTCCTGCCGCAGGGCTTAATAAAATTCCACGATTATATAATACTCCGGCTGCCAAAGGCAATGCCACAAGATTGTAACTAGTTGCCCATATTAGATTCTGGATCATTTTACGATAAGTGGCTTTGCCGAAAAGAATAAGGTTAACTACGTCTTTAGGATTGCTGTTCACTAAAACTATTCCTGCAGTTTCTGCAGCTATATCGCTGCCACTTCCCACTGCAATACCTACATCTGCTATTGCAAGTGCAGGCGCATCATTAACACCATCGCCTGTCATGGCAACAAACTCTCCTTTACTTTGCAATTCTTTTATTTTTTCTAATTTTTGATGCGGTAATACTTCGGCAATAAAACTATCCATGATTAAGGTATCACTAACGCTTTTTGCAACCTTTTGGTTGTCGCCGGTCAATAAAATTGATTTGATATTATTTTCCTTCAACGTTTTGATTGCCGCTGCAGATTCAGGTCTAATCTCATCTGATAAGGCAATATATCCGGCTAATTGATCATTGATGGTTACAAACACAACGGTCTCTGTATCATTGGCAGCAAAGCCTTCAGGAACATCCATATTCATTTCTTTCAAATAACCGGGGCTAACTACCTGCACTTTTTTACCTTCCACTGAAGCTTCAACGCCTTTTCCAGTGATAGCATTAAAATTTTCTGTGGCCGGAATTGCAAGAGATAATTCTTTTACTTTTTGAAGAATGCCCGTTGCAATGGGATGTTCTGATTTTTGTTCCAAAGCAGATGCTAAACGGATAATCTCATTTTCAGTTAAGTCTTTCTGATTTGATACAATTCTAGATACTTCAAATTTTCCTACAGTAAGTGTACCTGTTTTATCAAATACTATCGTAGTTATTTTTCTTGCATTTTCAAATGCAGTACGGTTCTTAATGAGCAAACCATTTTTTGCTGATAATGCTGTAGATTTAGCAACAACCAAAGGTACCGCTAAACCCAAAGCATGTGGGCAACAGATAACAATTACTGTTACCATTCTTTCCATGGCAAAGGCTAAGGTCTCTCCGGTTAAATACCAGTAAAAAAATGTTACTATTCCTGAGACGATAGCAATAAGAGTTAACCATTTTGCAGCTGTATCCGCCAATAATTGTGTTTTAGACTTTGATTTCTGCGCATCATCAACCAGCTTAATAACCTGTGAGAGATATGAATCTTTTGCAACATGAGATACCGTAATTTTAATAGAACCATTGCCATTGATTGCACCTGCAATTACTTTATCACCTTTTACTTTTTGAATGGGTTTGGATTCTCCGGTTAGCATACTTTCATTAATGTAACTTTCACCTTCTGAAATAATTCCATCTGCTGCAACCTTTTCTCCAGGCTTAATCAGTATAATATCATTTTCTTTGAGTGTAGATGTTTTAACATCAATTGTATTTTCGTTCTGCACCAGATGTGCATCGTCGGGCATCAATTGAACCAGTAGTTCCAATTCTCTTGAAGCACCAGCTACAGATTTCATTTCTATCCAATGCCCTAAAAGCATAATAAGGATTAATGTGGCGAGTTCCCAGAAGAAATCCATTCCGTTCAAGCCAAAAACCGTTGCAACGC
>JANNZE010000095.1:0-2061 GCA_031410455.1 Chitinophagaceae bacterium
AGAGATGATAAATCTTCAAAAGATGTTGATATGAAATCAGTAAAACCGGTATCGGCACCCGATACAAAATCTTCCGTAAAAAAAACCGCTGTCAAAAAATCTGTAGTAAAAAAAGTATCCGGCAGGGAAATTTCTTCTGATGATAATGCAGATAAAATAATTACAGCCGGCAAGATAAAAGTTCCTGTATCTCATCCTGGTAAATTATACTGGCCAGACGAAGGTATTACGAAAGGCATGATGGTGGATTATTACCAGTCTGTGGCCAAATACATTTTGCCCTATTTAAAGAACCGGCCACAGTCGCTGAACCGTACACCGGGAGGCATAACAAAATCGGGTTTTTATCATAAAGATGCGGGTGAAAATGCGCCCTCCTGGGTAAAGAGTTTTCCTGTGTATTCTGAATCTTCACATAAACAGGTGGATTACATAGTTTGTAACGACAAACAAACCATGGCCTACCTCAACAACCTGGGATGTATTGAATTGAATCCGTGGCATTCTGTTATTTCCAAACCAGATCATCCGGATTACCTGATCATAGATCTGGATCCTTCAGAAAAAAATACTTTTAACCAGGTGATAGAAGCTGCATTGCATTTCAGGGAACTGATGGATAAAATAAAGGTTCCGTCTTTCTGCAAAACATCAGGATCCAGTGGAATTCATATTTATGTTCCGATGGGCAAAAAATATACTTATGAGCAGGTGAAGGATTTTGCACATGTGATGTGTATGGTGGTTCAGGACCAGATACCCGGCTTTACTACTTTGGAACGAAATCTTTCCAAACGTGGAAAAGATAAAATGTATCTCGATTATCTGCAAAACAGGAAAGGCCAGACCATTGCCTCTGTTTATAGCCTTCGTCCTAAACCCGGTGCTACGGTTTCTATGCCTTTGCACTGGAAAGAAGTAAAGCCCGGCCTCACCCCGCAACAATTCCATATACATAATGCATTAAAAAGGATCGAGAAAACTGGTGATATTTTTTCCGGTGTTTTAGGAAAAGGAGTCAATTTAGAAAAAAGCCTGCATTATTTACAATAGGCGTGAGTAATTAGTTCTACAATCCACTTTTTTTTGTTCCCAAAACCCGTATAAATCATTAAGGCATAATAGTTTCTATACCTTTCGGTAAAACTTCCCGAACTGTAATGACTGTTAAACGCTTCTTTCTTAAAACTTCACGCGTTATAGCGATCGTGTTTGTGTCCATGCTACTGCTTATCATCATTTTCGTGATGTTCATCAATACGCAGTTCGGAAGAAATATTGTAAAAAATAAAGTGCAGTCATACCTGATCGATAAACTGAAAACCAAAGTTGAGATCAGCCGAATCGATTACAGCCTTCCGAAATGGATCGAACTGAAAGGTGTTTATATAGAAGATCAGAAGCACGATACTTTATTTTCCGGGGAAGAGTTAAAAGTGGATATCAATATGCTGAAACTGCTCAGCGGAAATACAGATATTCAAAAGGTGTTCTTCAAAAATATGTTCATTCATATACAGAAAAGAAATGGCGATACTGCTTATAATTTTCAGTTTGTAATGGATGCTTTCACCGGCAATAAACAAAATGTAAATCCTGATACAGCCTCTCTGAAAATTTCCCTGGATAAATTGGTTTTTGAAAATGTGGCCCTTCGTTTCAATGATGAAGTGGCGGGTTCATCATTTTTCAGTCGTATACGTTCACTGGACGGCTCCTTAACAAAATTTCAACCCGACAGAATGCAATTTCATATTGATGATTTTAAAGCGAGTGGTGTTGAATTCAACATGCTCACAACAAAAGCATCAGCACCTAAAAAACCGGATGATGATGTGGCAGACAGTACTATCAGCTATCCATTATTGATTATTGCAAACAGGTTTCAGCTGGATAGTGTTTTAGTGTACGTGAAAGATGAGACAGATGGTTTTTTGTATACCAATGCCGTTAATCATTTACAACTGGCGAATACAGTATTTGATATGGGAAAATACCTCGCCACTTCTGACACACTGATCCTTGGCAATTCAACCATTCAGTTAAATTTACCTGCATCAA
>JANNZE010000096.1:0-5904 GCA_031410455.1 Chitinophagaceae bacterium
GCATTGGATAACAAAGGATATAATAAAGGAAATAAAATTTACCAGGCTTCTTTCATTGGTTTCTTCCCTTCCGATAAACCAAAATATACCATGGCAGTAGTGATCCAGAACAGCAGTGAATCAAAACTGATCTATGGTGCAGATGTATCCGGTACTGTTTTCAAACAGATCAGCGATCGTATTTACAGCCGCTATCTTACCAAACCCACTTATACAACTACAACAACAGTTGATACCTTATTATATACCAGTGCAGGAAGTAAAAACGACTTCAGTTCAATATTCAAATTCATGAATATTCCTTACACGGATTCATCAGCTTCAGGGATATGGAGAAAAACAGAATTGAAGAATAACACGGCTACTTTAAAGGCCATCACCGATAACAGTAATATGATGCCTGATGTTTCCGGCCTGGGTTTGAAAGATGCGGTGTATTTACTGGAAAATAAAGGATTGAAAATTGAATTCTCCGGCCGCGGTAAAGTGGTGAACCAGAGTATTGCTGCAGGAACAAATATTATTAAAGGACAAAAGTTAATCATCTGGCTCAATTGAGCATTATGCTGAGAGACCTGCTATATAAAGTAAACATTCAGTCTGTGTCAGGCAATACCGATATCGTTATTACTGATCTGCAATCTGATTCCAGGCATATTACTGCCGGAAGTTGTTTTATTGCCATCACCGGAACTACGCAGGATGGTCATGATCATATCAATACTGCAATAGAAAACGGTGCTGTTGCTGTGGTGTGCGAAAGAATTCCTGCAGAACTGCGTAAAGGCATAACGTATGTGCAGGTGCTGAATACGTCCATCGCAGCAGGTATGATGAGCCATATGTTTTATGGAGAACCTACTTTAAAACTTAAACTGATAGGTGTTACCGGAACAAATGGAAAAACAACGATTGCTACATTATTATATAAATTATTTTCTTCTCTGGATCACACCTGTGGGCTGATCAGTACCATACAAAATATTGTAGGCAGTGAGTTGTATGAATCAACGCATACAACACCGGATGCCATTAGTGTGAATAAATTACTGGCACGCATGGTGGAAAAAGGTTGTTCGTATGCTTTCATGGAAGTGAGCAGTCATGCGATCGCACAGAACAGGATTGCAGGACTGGAATTCTCCATTGCTATTTTCAGTAATATTTCACACGATCACCTGGATTATCATAAAACGTTCAATGAATATATCCGTGTAAAAAAATCATGGTTCGATCATTTGCCTTCATCAGCAATTGCTATTTCTAATGCTGATGACAAACGTGGTACAGTGATGTTGCAGAATACACATGCAAGACCAATCTATTACAGTCTGAAAACACTGGCTCAGTTCAAAGGAAAAGTTCTGGAGAACAGCCTGGCGGGCTTACATATGATGATCAATGAAATGGATGTTCATTTCAAAATGATCGGTGAGTTCAATGCATATAATATCCTGGCAGTGGTGGCCGCAGCTGTTTCTACAGGAGAAGATAAACAAAATGTGTTGCAGCATCTCAGTGATCTTACCGGTGCAGAAGGAAGATTTGATTATATCACGAGTGAAAAGGAAAGCGTGATTGGTATTGTGGATTATGCACACACACCCGATGCCTTGCTGAATGTTCTGGCCACCATCAAAAACCTCAGGCAGGGTAATGAAAAACTGATAACTGTGGTAGGTTGCGGAGGAAACAGGGATGCAGCAAAACGTCCGCTGATGGCAAGGGTTGCATGTGAATACAGTGATAAAGTGATCCTCACATCAGACAATCCGAGGAATGAAGATCCGCTGGCAATATTATCGGAAATGGAATCCGGTGTAATGATCACGGCAAAAAAAAAAATCATAACAATTCCCGACAGGAAAGAAGCAATTAAAACAGCAGTCAGCCTTACAGGAATAAAAGATATTTTATTGATCGCAGGAAAGGGTCATGAAAAATACCAGGAGATAAAAGGAGTGAAACATCCCTTCGATGATAAAAAAGTATTGAAGGAAATGTTTCAATTACTGGAGAAATAAAGAATAAAAAACTAATTGCTTATACATGTTGTATCATTTATTTGATTGGCTCATGAGAGAAAATTTCCGGTTCCCGGGGATTGGGCTCTTCCAGTTCATCACCTTCCGGGTGATGCTGGCGCTGATCTTATCATTGGTGATTTCAACAGTGTATGGTAAAAAGATCATTCGTTTTTTACAGAAAAAACAATTGGGTGAAACAGTAAGAGATCTGGGGCTTGCCGGAGAGCAGGCTAAAAAAGGAACGCCTACAATGGGTGGTTTCATTCTTATCCTCGCTATACTCATACCTACCTTATTATTGGCCAATCTTGATAAAGTATATGTACGCTTAATGTTGTTGTGTACAGTTTGGATGGGCGCTATCGGTTTCATTGATGATTATCTGAAACTAAGAAGTAAAAGGATCGCTAAAGAAAAAGGAGAAAATTACCAGAAGTCAGATAAAGATGGACTGGCGGGTAAATTCAAAGTTTTCGGGCAGGTGATGCTGGGCATTATAATCGGTACTACATTATATTTTAACCAGAATGTAAATGTGAAGCGTGAAGTTATTTCATCAAATAATACCGCTACGTTACAACGCGGAGAGAAAAAACTGAATGAAGATATTATTGAGATCGATGGAAAACAACACCGTTATGTTACGGTGAAAACACCGATCACCACAATTCCTTTTGTAAAGACGCATGAATTCAATTATGCCAAATTACTTCCGGAGAGTTGGGAAAATTACACTTACCTATTATATATATTGATCGTAATTTTTATTGTGACCGCGGTTTCCAACGGTGCAAATATTACGGACGGACTTGATGGATTGGCAACAGGCGTAAGCGCGATTATAGGATTAGGGCTTGGCCTGTTTGCCTACGTGAGTGGAAATATAAAATTTGCGGAGTATCTCAACATCATGTACATCCCCAATCTCGGTGAACTATCCATTTTCATTGCAGCATTTGTAGGAGCATGTATCGGATTTCTGTGGTACAATTCTTATCCGGCGCAGGTATTTATGGGAGATACCGGAAGCCTTGCACTGGGCGGCATCATTGCAGCCCTTGCCATTATTGTAAGAAAAGAATTATTGATACCTATATTCTGTTTTGTGTTTTTAGTAGAAAATCTGAGTGTGATGTTGCAGGTAGGATATTTTAAATACACAAAAAAGAAATATGGTGAAGGACGGCGCATTTTTTTAATGAGCCCGTTGCATCATCATTATCAGAAACTGGGATATCATGAAAGTAAAATTGCAGTTCGGTTCTGGATCATCACCATTCTATGCGTAGCTATGGCGATTGTTACACTCAAACTGAGATAATAGTTATTGAAAAACCACCGGCCCTGAGAACAAGGTTTTGTGTTTTAAAATAACAAATGTCTATGTGAAAGCCACGACCCGTTAAATTCTATGCTGTTGAAAAACCATTTTAAGATATTCAAGGAGTTGTCCTGTAAAATGTCAATACTATTGAAAAACCAAATTGATTTTTGTATGCGTGCACTGGCCTGTTAAATTCTATGCTTTTGAAAAACCTTTTTTAGAAACAAGCCATTACACGATACTCATTAAATTCTATGCTTTTGAAAAACCATTTTAAAGCATATAGACGAAGCAGAAGATACTCATTAAATTCTATGCTGTTGAAGAACCAATTTTACTAAAACGAACACACGGTACTCATTAAATTCTATGCTCTTGAAAAACCTTTTTTAAATCGTGTGAATCTAGTTGTTATGGCAAAACGAATGGTAATACTGGGTGCTGGTGAAAGTGGCGTTGGTGCTGCTTTACTTGCTTCGCAAAAGGGATACGATGTATTCCTCAGCGACAGTGGTTCCGTTGCTGCGCATTACAAAAACGAATTGCTGGACGCAAATATTGCGTTTGAAGAAAATCAGCATTCAGAATCTTTGATCATCAATGCAGATGAAGTAGTTAAAAGTCCTGGTATACCCGAGAAAGCGGCCATCATTAAAAAGATCCGCTCTCTCCATATCCCGGTGATCAGTGAGATCGAACTGGCCTATCGTTATGCTGCTGGCAGTAAAATAATTGCCATCACCGGCAGTAATGGTAAAACCACTACAACTTCACTTACATATCACATCTGCAAAAAACAGGGATTGAACTGCGCCATGGTTGGCAACATCGGTTATTCATTTGCCAGACAGGTAGCAGAAGATCCAAAACCATTTTATGTAGCGGAAGTAAGTTCTTTTCAATTGGATGATATCAAATCTTTTCGTCCGGATGTTGCAGTGCTTACCAACATCACTGAAGATCATCTCGACCGCTATGAATACAAATTTGAAAATTATATCAACAGTAAGTTCAGGATAACTGAAAACCAAAATGCAAATGACGTTTTCATTTATTGCCTGGATGACGAAACCACTATCAATAATATTAAGCTACATCCATTCAAATCATTACCTGCACCAATTACCATGAGTAAACAACTACCACAAGGAGCTTATATCCAGAACGCAAAAATGCATTTGAAATGGAAAAACGAAGAGATGCAGATGAGCGTTGACGATTTTACACTGAAAGGAAAACACAATCAATATAATTCTATGGCTGCCAGTCTTGCTGCTTCAGCGATAGATATCAGGAAAGAAAAGATCCGTGAAGCTTTACAAACTTTTGAAAGTCTCGAACACAGAATGGAACCTGCCGGAAATATTCGTGGTGTTGAATTTATCAACGACAGTAAGGCCACCAATATCAACAGTACCTGGTTTGCCCTCGAAAGTATGACCAAACCGGTGATTCTTATTTTAGGAGGTGTGGATAAAGGAAATGATTATTCTTTACTGAATGAACTGGTGAAGGAAAAAGTTAAAGCAATCGTGTGCATGGGAACCGATAACAGGAAGATCCAGGAAGCATTCGGAGACATAGTTCAACTGATGGTGAACACTGCCTCTGCAAAAGATGCGGTGAATGCAGCTTTTCATTTCGCCAACAAAGGTGATGTGATCCTCTTAAGCCCTGCATGCGCCAGTTTCGATCTTTTTAAAAATTATGAAGATCGTGGTACTCAATTTAAACAAGCTGTGAAAGATCTGTAATAATGCAGGAACAGGTAAACATAAAATCTTTACTGGCACCTACGTTCAATAACATGGGTGGAAGCCTGGTACAAAAAACCAAAGGCGATAAAGTGATATGGGCGATCGTGATCATTCTTACGCTGGCCAGTCTGTTATTGGTGTACAGCAGTACAGGTTCACTGGCCTACCGAAAAAGTCAGAGCACAGAAAGTTACCTGTTTAAACAATTTGCTTTTATTATACTTGGGCTGATCATTATTTATTTTGCGCATCGCATCAACTATACTATTTACTCAAGGGTTGCGTTGATCATCTTTTTAATATCCATTCCGTTACTCTTATATACACTGTTGTTCGGGGTGCAACTGAATGCAGGCAGCCGCTGGATCATGTTGCCGGTGATCAATATGACCTTTCAGACTTCTGATCTTGCAAAACTTGCCTTGTTCATGTACATGAGCCGGATGCTCAGCAGGAAGCAGGAAGTAATCAAAGATTTTAAAAAAGGATTTTTACCGATCATCATACCGGTTGCCATCATTGTAATTTTGATTGCACCTGCTAATTTATCAACAGCAGTACTGGTGGGCGGAACAAGTATGTTGCTGATGTTCATTGGTCGTGTGAGCCTGAAACATATTGGTATCACTCTATCTATTGCGATGATTCCGATCATCTTTCTCTTTGTGATTGCTATATCTTATTATGATAAGAATACCAAAGAGACCACCAAATTACCAGCTGCACTTTCAAGCGGTCGTTTTCCTACATGGATAAGCCGGGTGCAAACTTTCATTTACAGCAGCAAGGAAGATGA
>JANNZE010000097.1:0-5030 GCA_031410455.1 Chitinophagaceae bacterium
CTCGTATTTATCACTGCGCTTGGCTTTGGGGCTGCTTCCGGAACAGATTTTTCGATGAATGGCATAACGCACGTAGGTTTCTTTTTTATAAAAGCACTCACCTATAATATCATAGCTGTCTTCATTTCTGTACTTATCAGAAAGACAGGTTTTGCAATCGGACTTTATTTTATTTATTTAGGTGCTGAAAATATTATTTCGCAAATACTGGACGTTGTAAGCCTCAATTTACGCACGAACGAAAATCTTGACCTTGGAAGTATAGGTGATTATCTACCGATGAATGCTTCTGATGGCTTACTCACTTTCCCTGACAATCCTATGAAATCCATTGCCAAATCGGCCTTGCCAACAGACTATACCTGGCTGGTAATGACGCTTGCTGCGGTGTACCTGGTATTGTTTTATTTCCTGAGCAGAAAAAATATCCTGAAAAAAGACCTATAGTTTTTCGAGGTGTTTTACAGAGGTTTCGATGGAAGGATACAGAAAAGTAAATCCTGTTTTTTTGATCTTCTCTGAACTAACATCAGCACTTTTCAGGATCTCAATACTGCGTTCGCCAAACATCATTTTTAAAATGAAGGATGGCACATGCATCGCTATGTAAAATTGTTTGCGGAGTAATTTTGCGATGGTAAGCGTTAGTGTTTTATTACTAACTGGTGCGGGTGCTACAGCATTGAATGCACCAGAAAACTGCTGATGCTGAATCAGGTAAACATACATACTGCAAAGATCTTCTATATCTATCCAGCTTACAACCTGGCTGCCATTACCTAAAACAGCCGCAACACCAAATTTTAAAGATGTTTTGAATTCAGGATATGCACCGCCTTCCTGTGCCAGAACAATTCCGGTTCTGAGTTTTACCACGCGGATACCTGCTTCCATTGCCCTGTCAGCAGCAGCCTCCCATAATTGGCAGGTCTCTCCTAAAAATCCGGATGCAGCAGGAAGTTCTTCCTTATACGGTGCATCATTATTGCCTCCATACCAGCCTATGGCCGATGCACTGATCAGTGTATTGACCTGGTGTTTTATTTTCTGGAGTTCATCTACTATAAGATCAAGACCTTTTACACGGGAATCAATGATCTCCTGTTTATAGGCATTCGTCCATTTATGATCCATCACACCGGCACCTGCCAGGTGAATGATCACATGGGCAGACTGTAATGCTTTTGTATCAATCGTTCTTTTTTCAACATCCCACAAAGCATATTCAACATTGGGCAATTGTTTGTCCCGATGCAGCGAACGGGTGAGAATTGTCACCTTATACTGTTGTTGTAACAGCATCCTGGTTAATGTTGTTCCTACAGTTCCTGTTCCTCCGGTAATGAGAATGTTAATCATAATGGTATAAATATAAACTTTATTAGATGCGGAATGTTCTACTTAAACACAGGAATGGTTTAATTTTAATAACAAAGATGCTGATGAAACGTTGTCTGCTGTTGTTCATATTTTTTGCTGCGTACTGTTCTGCTCAATCGCAGGATATCATTTATTCTGATTATAACAATGAGGATAACAGGGAAATCAATTTCGAAATTCTTGGTAAAATGGGTTCCAATTACGTGGTGTACAAAAATGTAAGATGGAAGCACATGCTGGCATTTTATGATGAAAGCATGCGCATGGTTAAAAGTTTCCGGATGCCTTTTATTTCAGACAAAACTTTCAATATAGATTTTGTAACGTACCCCGATCATTTTTACATCATCTACCAATACGATAAGAACAATACGGTGTATTGCAATATGGTGAAGATGGACAATGAAGGAAATAAGATCGCAGGTCCTGTTTTTTTGGATTCCGGAAAAATATGGCCACGGCAGGAGCGGAATATTTACAGCACTACATACAGTGAAAATAAACAACATATCCTGCTGTATAAACTGATCAGCAATGACAATAAGATATCGTTGATGACTAAAGTATTCGACAAAAATATGATGCTGGAAGACAGTGCCCGTAATGTTTATGATTTCAATGATAGGTATGATGTTTTTTCCGATATGGTAATCGATAATTCAGGAACTATTTTATCCGGTAAAGGAAAACTACGTAACAGGAGATCTAATATCAGCGGAGCACAGATCATTTTAAAAAAACTGAACGATACAAACCAATATACCATCGATATTCCGCTTGACAATAAATACATTGATGCATTGCGGTTTAAAGTGGATAATTTCAATAAACAATACATCATCAATTCATTTTTTTATAAAAAACAGAATGATAATATTGATGGTTTGTTCATGGGACTGATCAAACAGGATTCATCAGCTGTAAAGTTGAATTTTTATGAATTTGCTGATTCACTGAGAAATAAACTCAATACTAGATCAGATTCCAGGACCGTTTTCAATAATCTGCTGATAAGAAATATCATCAATACAAAAGACGGAGGATTTTTACTGGCGGCTGAAAATTCATATTCGCAAACCACTACCAATACACAGTGGAGGCGAAATGATTTCATGACGAATCCCAACATGATATCGCCTTATGAATATAATCTCATGAGCGGAAATTTCAACAATTATTACCGGCCGTATAACAATTCACCTTTTTATACAACCAGTTTTTATTATTATGATGAAATAATATTACTGAACGTAGGGGCAGATCTGAAAGAAAAATGGAATGCGGTGATTCCAAAAAAACAGGTGGATGAAGGGGATGATAATTTTATGTCGTTTGCCATGGTGAATACAGGCGGTGAATTACAGATATTATTCATTGAGAAAGATAAAAACCTGCAGCTCGTATCACATCACGGAGTAACGCCGCAGGGAAATGTGAAACGATATGCCACATTAAAGAGCCGGGAAGCCGGTTACCAGTTTATGCCTAAACTCGCCAAACAGGTTTCCGCAACAAAGGTTATCATTCCTTGTTTATACCGTAATTATATCAGTTTTGCATTGGTGGATCTTCAGAACCGTTGATTTTTTATTAATCCTGGGTTTTGTTGGTTAATTTCATCCCATAATTTGTTGATGTGACAGGTGTATTCAAAGCCAATCATCCTACCAATAACATTGTATTGTTTATTTACGCGTTATTGTTAAAGCTTCCGATGTTTCTTGATCCCGTAGTGCCCAGGGTTCAAAGCTTCGATGGATTTTTATTTCGTTTATTATTGAAATCACTTGAGGGTGTGGGTGCATCATTCCCGCTTATTTACCAGCTGATCGCATTTGTGTTACTGGTTACGCAGGCACTTACACTTAACAGGGTGGTGAATAACCAGAAACTTTTACAGAAGCCGAATTACCTGACGGCCATGAGTTATATACTGGTAACCTCCTTATTCACAGAATGGAATCACCTGTCTGCTCCGCTCATCATCAATACTATCATGATATGGGTATTGGCGCAATTGTGTAAACTGCACAATCATGCACAGCCAAAATCTATTTTATTCAATATCGGGATGGCGGTCGGGCTGAATGCATTTTTTTATTTTCCTTCTTTGTCTTTTTTGATACTGATCATTGTAGGACTGTCCATCACCAGGGCTTTCAGGATAAGGGAATGGCTGATGATCCTGCTGGGAACGCTCACACCATTTTATTTTGCTGCTGCTTATTTTTTCCTGAATGGAAAATGGGAACAGGTACAACTCCCTTTTTTAAAACTCACCATACCGCATTTGAAAGAATCTACCTGGGCTATTTCCGGCATGATACTGATCGGGATCGCCGTGTTGGTAGGTTCAGTTTTAATACAGAATAATCTTCGCAAACAACTGGTACAAACCCGCAAAAGCTGGGCACTGGTATTTTTGTATCTGCTGGTGGCTATTTTTGTTCCTTTTATCAATTCAACGGAACAGTTCGATTACTGGATCTTATCAGCGGTTCCGGTCGCCGGAATAATGGCTTCTGCTTTTTTATATCCTGAAAGAAAATGGTTTGCACTCACTATACACTGGGGCCTGGTGATTTTGATAGTGGCGATGGGATATTTTATACAATAATGAAAGTCTGAATGTAATTTTACACCTCAATCTGCAAATATGAAATTTGGTGTGGTGATTTTTCCGGGATCTAATTGCGACAGGGATATGATGGAGGCACTTCAGACAGACCTGCAGAAAGAAGTGATTCCTTTATGGCATAAAGATGATTATATCGATTCTTTTTCCAATGATGATTGTATTGTGTTACCCGGAGGATTCAGTTATGGTGATTACCTGCGTTGTGGCGCCATCGCACGTTTCAGCCCCATGATGAAAGAAGTGATCCGCTTCGCTGAAAATGGCGGAAAGGTTTTAGGTATATGCAACGGTTTTCAGATACTCTGCGAAAGCGGATTATTGCCCGGCGTTCTTTTAAGAAATGCCAACCAGCAGTTCATCTGCAAAAATGTTTTTCTGCGATCAGAAAAGGAGATTTTGAAAATTCCTATAGCACATGGCGAAGGAAGATTTTATGCGGCACCAGGGGAAATGCAGGAAATTATAGACAACAAACAGGTTTTATACAGGTATTGCGATGAAACCGGGAATGTTAACGAAACTTCCAATCCGAACGGATCTACTGATAACATTGCCGGTATCTGCAATGAAAACAGGAATGTATTTGGTATGATGCCGCATCCGGAAAGAGCCTGCAACCCGGTATTACAGAACAGCGATGGTAAAAAGGTGTTCAGTTACCTGCTCGGCGAAGCCTTTCTTAATTAACAATTGGTTACGAACAGCCGCTGTATTATTCTATAGCTTTGCAACAATATTACAATATGAAAAAAAATATATTATTCCTGTTGATGATGCTGCTGGGATTCCAGTTCTCAAAAGCCCAGATGGCCAACCCGGTAAAATGGACCTATACTGCTAAAAAAGTTTCCGATAAATTATATGATATCTATATCACTGCTTTTCTTGATGACAAATGGCATATCTACGCCCAGGATGCAGGTGAAGGCCCGGAGCCTACTTCCTTTTCATTCAAACATAATCCATTGGTGAAGCTGGATGGTAAAGTAAAAGAGATCGGAAAGCTGGAAAA
>JANNZE010000098.1:0-5136 GCA_031410455.1 Chitinophagaceae bacterium
AATATCAATACAGGAATGACTATTTTATTTTAAACTACCTGGCAGGTATTGCTGATACTACCCAGCCAGCATTAGAAAATCCGGATATCAGTCTTAGTGTTTTACCGGATATAAATCAGTCTGCTTTTTTAAAAAAATATCAGCTTGACAGCTTTATGCTGGTGATGAATAAAAAGCTAATTGAGATCGCCTATCGTCCCAAATTAAATGTATATGCAGATGCAGGTTATAATTCAAGCCTGGCATACCAGCCATATAAAAATTTCGGAACCAGTGCCGGCCTTACTTTAATAATACCATTTTATGATGGTAACCAAAAAAGTTTGCAATACAGGAAAATTGCCAGCCAGGAAGATACCAGAATGGCCAATAAACAATTCTTTACAGATCAGTACTACCAACAGGTAGCTCAATTAAAACAACAATTGAAAGCAACAGAAGAACTTGTAAGCGATATTAATGCGCAATTGAAATACATGGAAACATTGATGACTGTAAATGAAAAATTATTACAAACCGGCGACGTTAGGATATACGATTTTATACTTGCTTTGAATAATTTCCTGTTTGCAAAAAGCCTGATCAATGACAATACTATCAACAGGCTACAGCTTATTAACCAGATCAATTACTGGAACCGGTAAACAACTATTATGAAAAAGCATTTTACAATTTATATTTTTCAGGCTGTTTTACTGTTTGTCCTTATCTCCTGCCATTCAAAAGACAGCACAACAATAGTTGAAGCAGAAACACCGGAGTTAGTAACACCGGTAACAACGATTAATATAAGTAATGGCCCTATGTCGGTGTTTGTTGAATTAAATGCAACATCCATATTTCAGCAAAAATGGATCATTAAATCAAATGTTACGGGTTACCTGCAAAGATCAACTATACAGCTTAATAAGTTTGTAAGTGCCGGCCAGGTGCTGTTTTCGCTTAAAACAAGAGAAGCTTCCAGTATTGGCAATACCATTAATATACTTGATTCGTCTCTTAAGTTCAGCGGCGTAAACTCCGTTCGTGCAAACGGATCGGGCTTTGTTTCTGAGATCAATCATCAGCCAGGTGATTATGTACAGGATGGTGAACAACTTGCCGTTATTACCGATACAAAAAGCTTTGTTTTCGTTCTTGATCTGCCTTATGAAATGCGGTCTTATATAAACGGTAAAAATTCAGTGCAACTGTTGTTGCCAGATGGAGAAAAACTGGAAGCATATATTAGTTCAACAATGCCGGTAATGGATTCTGCGGCGCAAACACAACGGATAGTGCTGAAAGTAAATGCAAATCATCCCATTCCCGAGAATCTTATTGCTAAAGTAAGATTGGTAAAATACGAAAACAACCATGCTAATTACCTGCCCAAAGCAGCCGTGCTTGCCGATGAAGCACAATTAAATTTTTGGGTGATGAAAATGATTGATGACAATACCGCAGCAAAAGTTGAAATAAAAAAAGGCATTGAATCTGACGGTAGCGTTGAGATATTGTCTCCAGTATTCCAGGCAGCGGATAAAATTTTAATTACAGGCAACTTCGGATTGGCGGATACAGCAAAAGTGAAAATAGTTACAGCAAATAATCAATAAAGCGAAACATTGAAAAATATTTTTACTTCATATAAGCATCCAGTTACAGTGATGCTGGTATTGATTATCATGGGTGGATTGTTCGCTTACCAAAACCTTCAAACGGCCCTATTCCCAGAGATCACTTTTCCCAAAATAAAGATCATTGCAGATGCAGGTTTGCAGCCAGCAAGTAAAATGATGACAACGGTTACCAAACCTTTGGAAGCAGCCATCAAACAGGTACCCGATCTTAAACTCATTCGCAGCACCACCAGCCGTGGAACCTGCGAAATATCTGCATATATTGACTGGAAATCAGATATAAATCTTAGCCAACAAAGAATAGAGTCAAAGATCAACCAGGTAAAAAGTGCCTTACCACCCGATATACAGATCACGGTTGAAAAAATGAACCCCTCGATACTTCCTGTAATGGGCTATTCACTGGAAAGCCATAATAAAACACCCATCGAATTAAAACAACTGGCAACGCAGACCATCAGGCCATTTTTATCGCAGGTAGATGGGGTATCGGAAGTGCGTATCATTGGCGGTAAGGATAAAGAATACTGGCTTACGCTTGATCCTCAAAAAATGAGTTCCTTTGGTATTACACCGGATATTATAAGTAATGCATTAACGCAAACCAATTTTATTAAGTCAAACGGGTACTTGTCCGACTACCATTTTTTATACCTCACCGTAACCGACGCTACGGTGAATACTATTGAAGACTTAGAGAATGTAATCATCAGCAACGCCGGTAAAAGGATCATACAGTTAAAAGATATTTCAGAAATACAGGTAAAGGATGCTGTTGAATTTATAAAAATAAACGCCAACGGACACGATGGTATTTTAGTGGCCATTATCAAGCAGCCCAACAGCAACCTGGTTACAGTAGCTGCTGATATGCAGAAAAAAATTGTTGAACTGAAAAACATACTTCCCAAGGGAGTTACCATTCAGCCCTATTATAACCAGGCAGATTTTGTAAATGATTCCATTAGAAGCGTAACAGATAGTTTACTAATCGGGCTTGCATTGGCCATTATCGTTGCCATTTTATTTTTAAGATCATTAAAAGCAAGTGCCACCATACTTATTACCATACCGGTAACACTGGCGCTTACAGTGATTGTAATGTATGCAATTGGCTACACATTGAACATCATGACGCTTGGAGCTATTGCCGCAGCCATCGGACTTATTATAGATGATGCTATTGTGGTGATGGAACAGATACATCGTTCGCATGAAGAAAACCCTGATGAATCTGCACCAACTGTGGTTCAGAAAGCGATCCATTATTTATTCCCTGCCATGGTTGGCTCATCTATAAGTACCATGGTAATCTTTGTCCCCTTTATTTTAATGAGTGGCGTTGCCGGAGCTTATTTTAAAGTAATGACCGATACTATGATCATTACCTTGCTTTGCTCATTTGTTGTGACCTGGCTTGGGCTGCCTATTATTTATTTATTACTTACAAAAAAGAAAAGTCAAAATAAAACATCAACAAAACCACCGGTAGTTCATCATGTTAAAAAGCAGCCGTGGGTATCTTTTTTCATTCATAAACCGGTGATAAGCTTTGCTATGATCATTGTATTGGTCCTTTCTATTGTGATTATACTGCCCCGCTTGGAAACTGGTTTTCTTCCGGAAATGGATGAAGGAAGTATTGTACTGGACTATGCAACACCACCCGGCACTTCATTGGCCGAAACTGATCGCATATTAAAAGAGGCGGAAAAGATCATCACCACTATTCCGGAAGTGGAAGCGTATTCCAGGAGAACAGGAACTCAAATGGGTTTCTTTATTACCGAACCCAACACCGGTGATTATCTGATACAGTTAAAGAAAAAAAGAAGTCGCAGCTCAGATGAAGTGATCAATGAAATACGAACTAAAATTGAAACCACACAGCCCGGCCTCAAAATTGATTTTGGCCAGGTGATCGGCGATATGCTGGGTGACCTGATGAGTTCTGTTCAGCCCATTGAAATAAAAATATTCGGTAGCAACAGCCAAAAATTACAGGACATAAGCAGGCAGGTATCTTCAGTAGTTGAAAAAGTAAAAGGTACAGCGGATGTGTTTGATGGTATAGTACTGGCCGGCCCAACCATCAGCATTCAGCCGGATAATATAAATCTGGCGCAGTTTGGTTTAACGCCGCAGGCGCTGCAACAGCAGTTGCAGACCGCTTTGCAAGGCAGTAGTACTAATTCTATTATGGAGAAGGAGCAATTAACTGCCATACGCATGGTATATCCCAGCAATCGTACGCTTAGCCTGCAGGATATGGGACACCTGCAAATATTTTTACCCGGAGGCAGATTAAAACAATTAGATGAACTGGCAACCATTAAAGTAACCACCGGCGAAGCACAGGTAGAAAGAGAGAACCTGCAAACAATGGGTGTTGTAACAGCCAGGCTAGAAGCGGGTGGTTTAGGCACGGTTATGAAAACCATACAGGCACAAATTCAAAAGCAGGTTGTTATGCCACCAGGATACTATATTGAATATGGCGGAGCTTATGCAGAACAACAGCAATCCTTTAAAGAACTGCTGATGATATTGATAAGTTCTAGCCTGCTGGTATTTGCAGTAATATTATTTTTATTTAGGGATTTTAAAATCGCTTTTCTCATATTGTTAATAGCGGTGCTGGGGATCTCGGGAAGTTATCTTGGCCTGTTTCTTACCGACACCGCATTGAATGTAGGTAGCTATACCGGGCTTATCATGATCGTTGGTATTATTGGTGAGAACGCCATCTTTACTTTTCTGCAGTTCAAAGAATCCTTAAAAGAAAATACTGTTGATAATTCAATTGTTTATTCCATTTCAACACGTTTGCGGCCAAAGTTAATGACTGCACTGGGTGCTATCATTGCCTTAATGCCGCTTGCACTCGGTATTGGTACCGGTGCCCAATTACACCAGCCACTGGCAATTGCAGTGATTGGCGGTTTCATTGTTGCACTACCTTTATTGCTGATTGTGCTACCTTCTATGATCAGGTTACTTTATGAACAAAAAAGCTGTCCTAAAATAGATTAACATGCCAGCCTGGATTTTATGCTTTATTATCTGCTTTTTTGATTTTCGGTCACTGTTTCTGTTTCCATAATTATTTTTACAACTACATTCATAAGTTTTGTAAAACGAATTTCTGTTTCAACCTTCTTTCCTTCATTAAGTTTTTTAATTTCCTTTGCACCCTGACCTTTAACCAACAACTGAATGAAGTATCATTAAAATGCTGTAGATAAATTAATTTTGACTCTAAATAACAGAAATTTCTATATTTTTTAAACATATAGATATCTACTTATGAAATCACAGAAACATAAAATGTAGTATCTTTTCTTCTTTCTTAATTTCATAATTGCAAATTTATCATTTCCTTACGCCGATTTTTCACGCGCCTCATCAGTTGGGAAACATGGCCCTACCTTGTTAAATATATTCCTATTGCACCTGTATGGATATGGTATTGTATAAAAGCAAGATCACTGTGGTTCTTCACTCCATCTAATCC
>JANNZE010000099.1:0-1912 GCA_031410455.1 Chitinophagaceae bacterium
TTGCATCCAACATCCTGAATCCCACATCCCATATCTCGTATCTCGCATCCCACATTCTGTATCACATACTTCGCACCTTTATTCCGATAGCTGCATCCAACATCCTGAATCCCGCATCTCGTATCCTGAATCTCGTATCTCACATCTCGCATCTCGCTATCCTCAAACGACAAATACGTCAATTGCGTCATTACCGTCACGTTATTTGGATAATGGTTCTGAACGATGCTAATATTGTATCCACGTTCAGGGGAACAGCAAACCATTTACTGAAATAAATTAAGAATCATTTATGAAATCATTAAAAGAACTCAGAAATAAATTAGGCTTAACGCAACAGGATCTTGCCGCATTTCTGGAAATAACAAGAAGTCTCTTGGCGATGGCTGAAAGCGGTAAACGCACATTGAGTACAGATACGCTGATTAAACTGGCAACAGTGGAAAAATGTATAGAAGAAAAAGCAATGACAGAAACCGATAAAATGGCTATGGTACAGGTTGAAAGCCAGGAATTAATTGCCTTACAGATAAAAAAATGCCAGTACGACCTGGCAATACTCACAAAGAAAACCGATGCTGCTGAAGCCCGTTTTAAAAAAGCCGAACGGTTACATTATGTTATTGAATTTTTAGCTCAGCATGACATGGGTATTGAAAATGAGTGGGTAGAGCATAAAAGATTATCTGCTTCATTAAGGTTGTACCATGCCCGCCAATACGATATTAACGCGGCCAGAAAAAAAATAAATGAACTAACTGAATCAGAAAAACTATTTCAGCAATGTCTTCGGAACTGATATCCCTGAACAAACCAATTTTATAACAATTAAAAATCAAATCAAATGGAATATTCATTAGCACAAATAATAACAAGAGAGGATTGTGATATATTACTGGAAGCGGCAGCGATTGCCCGCCAGAATTTGGATCTCCAAAAGCTTCAGCAGGAGAAACAATACCGTTCCGTTACTACGGGCACTACGGGTATTGATGCGGCGCTGATGGCAGTGGTCGCAGAACTGTCTGCATTAGAGACGGTAGTGGCTACTTTACCGGAAGGCCCTACAAAATCGGAAATGACAACCCGTGTGATGGTGCTGGGTGTAAAAAAGCGCCAACTGGAGGAACGTCGTGAAAAGTATGGCATCATTGCATTGTTGCAAAAGGAGTATGCTATTACCAACATTGATCATGAGATCATTGAAAACACTGACTATATAAATGCTATTACAAGGCGTAAGGAGCAAATTTAAAGAAGGTTGATTGTTAGGCCCGTCTGAAATATGACGGGCCTTTTTTGTTTTTAACTACAAAGTTTTTACGTTCTTTTTTTTCTGCAAAAAAAAGAACCAAAAAAAGGCACAGACGAATCATTACCCCCATTCGCCTGGTAGCATTGACAAGCAGTTGTACATAGTAAACTCAGATGCAGTGCATGGCTTTTGAATAGGATGAAGTAAATTATTTGAAATAATCGTTGTATAATAATATCAGAATTAACGAAGCAAACACGTTGAATAACGAAATAATTCACAGCCTACTTTGCACAAATGACGAGCAGTGCTTATTGAAAGGAAATTGCCGGTATATATTTCCTTTCTTGATTTTTTTGGTACTCTTTTTATCAAGAAAAAAAGTACGTATGTTTTTTGCAAAAAATGAAGAATACACAAAGGATTACAAAGTTTAATTTGTTTTTCATTTTGTGACTTTTGTGTAAACCTCTGTGTCTTTGTGGCTATCCCTTTTTTGCAGAAAAAAAAGAACATACTTCAATACTTTATCAAGAAAAAAAGTACAGAACTAATTTTTAAAAAATATTTTCTACCCCATACAAGGTATTCCATAAAAAAGCGATTTGTAATATTGTAATCATTACAAAACCGGCATGACCATACCAGATTATATCC
>JANNZE010000100.1:0-3049 GCA_031410455.1 Chitinophagaceae bacterium
AAAAATAAATATGCTCGATTATGCAGATGTGATCTGTGTAAATAAATTTGATAAGGCCGGAGCGCTGGATGCGCTGCATGATGTGCGGAAGCAATACAAACGCAATCATTCTCTGTGGACGGCGAAAGATGATGAATTACCGGTGGTGGGTACTATAGCCGCGCAATTCAATGATGCAGGCGTGAATGAATTGTTTGAAAGGCTGATGGAAAAAATTGAAGAGAAAACAAAAGTTACATTTCATGGCCCGGTAGAACATCATGTTCATAATAAAGACACATCAAGCAAATCAATGATCATTCCACCGGCGCGGGTACGGTATTTATCAGAGATATCAGAAACGATTGACGAATATGACAATTGGGTGAATGAGCAATCTTCATTGGCCAGGAAAATATACCAGCTTAAAGGAGCATTAACGCTGATGCAGGATCAGAAAGATGTATTTCATAAAAAAATTCAAGAGCTGGAATTGCAGCTGGATCCGAAATGTAAGCAACTTATGGAAGGCTGGGCGGCCATGCGTGAACGTTACGAAAAAGAATTTTATGAATTCCAGGTGAGGGATAAAGTTATCCGTCAGCCAATGACATATAAAAGTTTATCGGGTACTACGATACGCAAAGTATTGTTGCCAAAATACAGCGATTGGGGAGATATTCTGAAGTGGCAGTTGCAGGAAAATGTTCCCGGAGAATTTCCATTTACGGCAGGAGTATTTCCTTTAAAACGCGAAGGAGAAGATCCAACAAGAATGTTTGCCGGGGAAGGTGGCCCGGAAAGAACGAACAGGAGATTTCATTATGTGAGCCAGGGACAACCTGCAAAAAGATTAAGTACGGCATTCGACAGTGTTACGTTGTATGGAGAAGATCCGGCTTATCGTCCGGATATATATGGAAAAGTGGGAAACAGCGGTGTAAGTATTGCAACAGTGGATGATGCCAAAAAATTATACAGTGGTTTTGATCTGTGCGATCCGAAAACATCGGTGAGTATGACGATCAATGGTCCTGCACCTATGCTGCTTGCCTTTTTTATGAATGCGGCCATCGACCAGGAATGTGAGAAATACATTTTGCAGAACGGGTTGAATGAAGCGGTTAATAAGATCATTGAATCGAAATATGCAGTTAAGGATTTGCCTAAATACGCAGGCGTTGATGGTAAACCCGTTGAACCTCTGGCAGGTGAAATGAAAGGTGATCTGCCTGCGGGAAATAATGGTTTGGGATTAAGGTTATTGGGTTTATCAGGGAAAGATGTTTTACCTGCAGATGTATATGAGCAGATAAAAGCGAAAGCATTAAGTTCTGTGAGAGGAACGGTACAGGCAGATATTTTAAAGGAAGACCAGGCACAGAACACCTGTATCTTCTCAACCGAGTTTGCGTTAAAGCTGATGGGTGATGTGCAGGAATATTTTATTCAGCATAAGGTGCAGAATTTTTACAGCGTCAGCATCAGTGGTTATCATATTGCCGAAGCGGGTGCAAATCCGATAACACAATTAGCATTTACTTTGGCCAATGGTTTCACGTATGTGGAATATTACCTCAGCCGTGGAATGAACATTGATGATTTTGCGCCGAATCTTTCTTTCTTTTTCAGCAATGGAATGGATCCGGAATACAGTGTGATCGGCCGTGTGGCCAGGAAGATCTGGGCTAAGGCTATGAAGAAAAAATACAAAGCTAACAGCAGAAGTCAGAAATTAAAATACCATATTCAAACAAGCGGCAGAAGTTTGCATGCACAGGAAATTGATTTCAATGATATAAGAACAACGTTGCAGGCTTTGTATGCCATCTATGATAATTGTAATTCGCTTCACACCAATGCCTATGATGAAGCGATCACCACGCCAACAGAAGAAAGTGTTCGCCGTGCCATGGCCATTCAGTTGATCATCAATCGTGAATTAGGTACAGCAAAAAATGAAAATCCTAACCAGGGCGCTTTCTTAATTGAAGAACTCACCGACCTTGTTGAACAGGCTGTACTAACAGAATTCAACCGTATCACAGAACGCGGAGGGGTTTTAGGGGCGATGGAAAGAATGTACCAGCGAAATAAAATACAGGAAGAAAGCCTGTATTATGAAACTTTAAAACATACCGGTGAATATCCGATCGTTGGTGTAAATACTTTCTTAAGTAAAAAAGGTTCACCCACCATTTTGCCTACAGAAGTGATCCGTTCCACTACAGAGGAAAAGGAATTGCAGATCAAAACGCTGGAGGCATTTAAACAACGCCATAAAGAAAAATGTGCGAAGATGCTGAAACGATTGCAGCAGGTGGCCGTAAAGAATGAGAATTTGTTTGCAGAATTAATGGAAACGGTGAAATATTGTTCGCTGGGTGAAATCACCAATGCTTTATACAGTGTGGGTGGACAGTACAGGAGAAATATGTAGAATTTATTTATTGTTTAAAACCGGTAATATAATTTTTGAAGCATTTAATTTATCGTGATAAATTTTGATATCACTCTTTATAAAATCTTTCAGATCGCAATGATAAATATCTACAAATTGTTGTGGATTGCGGTCCGCTAATGGGAACCAGCTGCTTTGTACCTGTATCATAACCCGGTGCCCTTTTTTAAAAGTATGTGCAACAGATGGTAATTCAAATTTTACCTCTTCTTTTTTTCCGGGTGTAAAAGCAGACGGGTTTTCAAAACTTTTTCTATACCGGCCTCTGAAAATTTCAGCACGAACCAGCATTTGATAACCAGCCATAGGAGTTGTTATGGGAGCATCATCTTCTGCATATATATCTATCTGGTTAAATCCAAGATCGTCCGGATATACGTCAATCAATTTAACAACAAAGTCCGCATCAGTTGTAGAGATAGCAGTAATCAAATCAGCTACAACATTTCCGGTAACAGTCATGTCAGTCAGGAGTTTCTCCGTTTGAAAAACCAGTACATCTGTTCTGCGTGAGGCAAAACGCTGATCGTTTGACATGTAATTTCTTGTCCTGTTAAAATGAACATGTTCCTCATAGGGAACCGGCCTGGATGGATCGCTGGTATAATT
>JANNZE010000101.1:0-3393 GCA_031410455.1 Chitinophagaceae bacterium
GACGAGTGATCACATTTGTGAACGCATACAGCAATACACCGAAGGGCTGGAACACCGGGACGAATTCATTACCAAACGTGCTACAAAAGATTTTAAAAAAGGAGATGTAAGAACGGATAAGATACGGGAGGTAGTAGAGAAAATGGAAAAACTCAAAGCAGCCGTTTGTGAGTTCAACAATTTTCAGAAATTAATGCGTGACAGTAACCGTTACGATTTTGATGATATGATCAACTGGGTGATCAAAGCCTTTGAAGATGATGAAGATCTTTTGCGGAATTACCAGGAAAGATTTCAGTACATACTGATCGATGAATACCAGGATACCAGCGGAACGCAAAACCGATTGGTAGAATTGCTGATCAGTTATTGGGATAAACCGAATGTATTTGTAGTAGGTGATGATGACCAGAGTATATTCAGATTCCAGGGTGCAAATGTGGAGAACATGGTTTCTTTCGCCAATGAATACAGCCATGACCTGATCACGATCGTATTGTCAGAAAATTACCGTTCCACACAACCGATACTGAATGTTTCCAAAAACCTGATCGAAAGAAATAATGAAAGACTTGTTTCACAACTGGAAGGATTAACTAAAGAACTGATAGCTTCCAACAAAAGCAGGATGAATCTTTTACATGATCCTGTGATCCGTGAATACGAAACACAACGGCAGGAAATGATAGACATTGTACTGCAGGTTGAAAAACTGATTCAGCAAAATACTGAACCCGGCAAAATCGCGATCCTGTTCAAAGAAAATAAATACGGAGAAGAGATCAGCAATTACCTGAAGCTGAAAAATATTCCTTTCTATACTAAAAGAAATATGGATCTGTTTGATATTCCCTTGTCGAAAAAGATCATACAGATGTTCCGCTACCTGGATTGTGAACATGATATTCCTTACAGTGGTGATGAGATCTTATTTGAAATGCTGCATTTCGACTGGTTCAATATTCCTCCGATAGAAATTGCAAAACTTTCACTGGAAGCAGCAGAAACACAATTCACCGCAAATAAAAAATCGATCCGTAAAATTTTATCAGATAAATCGGCACAACCCAACCTCGATCTGTTTACGCCCAGTATTGATGCAAGCCTGGCAAAAGCTTCAGTGATCATAGAGAAGCTCATATCAAATGTTCCGAATGTTACCTTACAGGTTTTGTTTGAAAATATTATCCGCGAAGCAGGTGTATTGTCAGTGATCATGAAGAGTGAAGACAAACACTGGTTGTTACATGTATTGAGTGCCTTGTTCGATTTTATAAAAGAAGAAACAGCACGCAATCCTTCCATGAATGTGGCACAACTGGTTTCTATGTTCGATATCATGGAAAAAGAAGGTCTTGCCATTCCGCTGGTACAGGTGAGTGGAAATGATAAAGGCGTAAATCTACTGACCACACACGGCAGCAAAGGACTGGAATTTTTACATGTGTTTTTTGCGGGCTGTAATGCAGGTTACTGGGAGAAGAAAAGAAAAATGTCGAACGGATTTACATTCCCGGATACCATGTTCAGTTCCCAGAACCAATCGGCAGACCATGAAGAATTGCGCCGCTTATTCTATGTGGCCATTACACGTGCAGAAGAACACCTGCACATCTCCTATTCCAAATTCCGCAATGACGGAAAAACGCTTGAACCTTCCATGTTCATTGAAGAAATAAAAGAAGATCATGATATTCCGGTAGAAAAAATAATGGTGCTGCCGGAAGTGCTCGCCGAATTCCAGGCCATACAGTTCGGGGCTTCTTTATCACCGGAAATTGAAAGGGCAGAAAAAGAATTGATGGACCGGCTTCTTGAAAAATTCAACATGAACGTTACGGCGTTGAATAATTACCTCAAATGCCCTTTACAATTTTATTTTCAGAATCTCATTCGCATACCATCGCCAAAAAATGAAGCGACCGAATTCGGATCAGCAGTACATTTTGCCCTGGAAAAATTATTCGGCAGTTTAAAAGACAACAATAACCAGTTTCCATCAAAAGCATTTTTCATTGATAAATTTGAATGGTACCTGAAACGCCACCGCGAAAGTTTTACCAAAGAACAATTTGCCCGCAGAATGGAATACGGACAAACGGTTTTGTCGCAATACTATGATACTTATATCAACACCTGGAATAAGATCGTTTCCATAGAAAGAAACATCCGCGGCGTTGTGGTAAATGGTGTTCCCCTGAAAGGAAAACTGGATAAACTGGAATTCAATGGCAAGCAGGTAAACGTTGTGGATTATAAAACAGGAAATCCTGAAAATGCGAAATCAAAATTATTCGGACCTGGTGATAAAGACCCTAACGGAGGCGATTATTGGAGACAGGCGGTATTTTATAAATTGCTGGTGGAAGAATCACAAAAAGACTGGACGGTCATAAGTTGCGAATTTGATTTTATAGAACCGGATAATAAAAAAGTTTACCAGCGAAAAAGGATCGTTATTACTCCGGCAGATGTGGAAACTGTAAAACAACAGATCACCACGGTTTGGAATAAAATTCAGGATCATGACTTTTATACCGGATGCGGCAAAGAAGATTGCCATTGGTGTAACTTCGTTAAAACAAACAACATGGCCATCGCCTTACATGAATCAGCAATTGAAGATGAAGAAATTTAAAACGGCCTGGATCAGTTCCATTGTGATGGTGATATTTATTTACTGCACTTGCTTCTTAACAGGTTGCGGCCAGATCGGTGCACCCACAGGCGGACTGAAAGATACTATTCCTCCAAGGCTCGCCAAAGCAATACCGGAGAATCGTTCTACCAATTTCAAAGGAAACAAGATCACATTGCAATTTGATGAATTCATTAATGTTGATAATATCCAGAATAATGTATTGATATCACCCTACCAGTCCAACATACCGCAGATAACCTTCAACTTCAGAACGGTAACGGTAAAATTCCGCGATACTCTTCTGCCGAATACCACGTATACTATCAATTTCGGCAATGCTATACGTGACCTGAATGAAAATAATCCGTTACAGAATTTCAGTTACATATTTTCAACCGGCTCCACACTGGATTCTTTGTCATTATCAGGAAATGTGATACTGGCAGAAAACGGTAATACAGACAGTACAATGATGGTTTCATTATATACGGACCTATCTGATTCCGCGGTTAAAAAAATAAAACCAAAATATATTTCCAGGCTCAAAAGCGATGGCACATTTACTTTTGAAAACCTTCCAGGGGCAACTTATAACATCTTTGCACTGAAAGATGGAGACAACAGCAGAACGTACAATGCTAAATCGGAGACCATTGGCTTTATAGATTCACCTGTTGTTGTGAACAAAAATATTTCAGGCATACAGATTCTGGCATCCGCCTTAGAAAAACCTGTCACCGGCGCTACATCTA
>JANNZE010000102.1:0-2086 GCA_031410455.1 Chitinophagaceae bacterium
CAGGAATGTGCTGTTGACAATATCTGGGGAGTTGGCAGAGCGAATGCAAAAAAATTAGAAGCCCAGGGAATTCTTACCGCATGGCAGCTTGCCAATGTACCGGAAGACTGGGCACAAAAAAACCTGGGTGGCGTGGTAGGGATACGGTTGATCCGGGAACTGAATGGGCAGCCTTCCATTTTTTTACAGGAGGAACTGGTGAAAAAAAAGATGATCACCACCAGCAGAATGTTCGGCAGACCGGTGATACATCTGAAAGAAATAGAGGAAGCTATTGCTACCTATGTTTCGCGTGCCGCAGAAAAATTACGGAGGCAGCATTGTGCAGCAGGCAGCATAAGTATTTTTATGACCCCGCAGGCAAGAACAACTGACAATCATTTTATTCATGGTCCAACCATCAGCGCACATTGCTATTTACCCGTTGCTACCAGTTGTACCAATACACTGATCAGTCATGCGATGCCACTTGCTAAAAAAATTTATACAAAAGGACCGGTATATAAAAAAGCAGGTGTGATACTGGGCGATATTGTTCCGGATAATGTGATACAACAGAATTTATTCGCTGAAGAACATCAGAAAGAAAATAGTGCAGAATTAATGAAGATGATAGATAATGTGAATTTTTCCATGAGAAATGATGTATTGAAATTTGCGACTACCGGCACACGACAGTTCTGGAAAATGAAACAGGAGCACAGGAGTTTACGGTTTACAACGAGATGGGAAGAATTGAAAGAAATAGGTTGATCAGGTTCGTGAAGAGACGAACCTTTGCATCACGGATATAAACAAATTCGTGAGGACATGAAGAGTTAATAAAGGTTCGTGGGACACAAACCTTGACCACAAACCTTGACACATACAACATTGCGATGCTATAAACCGTTGCTTCGCTGCTTCAATTTTTCATAAGGAATTATCGTAAGCAATAACAACAGCATTCCATAAAAAACATCTTCCAGAGGAATAGTGTACATTCTTATTCCAAGATTTTCATGGTCATTATATAACACCACCGGAATAGCGGTCAGTACTCCGTTCACTATTAAAAACGGAATTAAAATGACCAGGTAAGAAATAAAAAAAACAACTGACTTAAAATATTTTTTTACAGACGAGAGCTGAATGATACTTATCAAAGCTGTGCCACATAAAATAAACGTAACAGCTGTATACCATTTGTCATAAAAATATATTCCGGTAAACACCAGCAAAATGCCAGCGAAAAGAAAAAAATTATCTGCTGCTTTTGATGAGGCATACAATTTTGGAAAATAAGCAATCACACATTCATAAATGAAGATGCAGCAATACGGAACCACAACAAAAAAAAGTACTTCTTCCAAGGGCAAATTAAAAATATGTAAACCTGTGATGTGGTTTTCACTGAAACTCCATACGCCCATGGAAGTAAAAAGACTGTCCCAGATCACATAAAATAAGGCAGGCAGAAATAAAGCCCGGAATAAATATTTCCAACTTTTAAAAAAAGCCACTTTCTTATCAAAACTTAAAATAAAAGGTACTGCAAGTGATGCAGCAAGAACAAGAAAATATGTGTAGTGACTATTCAAAATTATGCAATACTTCTGCGGAGACGATCCTGCTTTACTTTTTCCCAGTATTTCCTGGCAACGTATAACATTCCAAAACTTTCACCATGTTCTTTATTGATATGCTTATGGTGCATTTTGTGCGCCCATCGTATAGTAAGTATATAACGGTTGTTGCTTCTTGTGAACCATTTGAAACGCTGGTGGATGATCACATCATGCACCAGAAAATATGCAAGGCCATATAGTGCAATTCCAAACCCAATTGCGGCAGTCCAGTAATATCCGTTTTGTAATCCGAGCATGATGCACAGCCAGCTGGGTATTGCGAAAATCAGAAAAAAAGCATCGTTCTTTTCAAATATGCCGGGCCGCGGACGATGATGATCCTCATGTAAATACCAGAGGAAACCATGCATCACATATTTGTGCGTAAGCCAGGTGATGCCTTCCATCGTAAAGAAGGTGCCTATAGTAATAAGTATGAGAAATATTAAAATCATAAAAAAGTACGCAATAATAAAAAG
>JANNZE010000103.1:0-2045 GCA_031410455.1 Chitinophagaceae bacterium
TATTGTTGCTGTTGACATAATATGTATATCTGTAAATTATTATCTGATCATTACTAAAAACACCAGTAAATACAACCAAAGCATATCAACAAAATGCCAGTATGTACTCACCAGTTCCAAAGGTATTGCACTATAATTTCTAACTTTTTTACTGAATGCTTTCAAAGACAGCACGATCAAGGCGATAACGCCGCCTATAACGTGTAATCCGTGTAAACCTACAATAACATATAAAAAAGAAAAAGAAACATTCGCCTGTAAAGTAAAACCATTCTGCCACATATCACTGAATCCCAATACCTGCAAAGCAAGGAAAGCAATACCCAATACAAGGGTTACCGCAGTTAAAATACGGTAGCGGCTCATGAACCTTTGTTTGAAAGCCCTGGATGCAAGGTACAAAGTGATGCTGCTGGCAACAATGGCAGCAGTACTGTACCAGAAAGCAACCGGCAAATCAAAAGTTGTCCAGTTGGCCTGGTTCCGCTTTACAATATAAGCACTGGTTAATCCGGCAAACATCATTACAATGCTGCCGATTCCCACCCATAAAGTAAATTTATGCGGATGTATTTTATTTCGTTGTTGAACTGCCACTGCGCTCATGCTACTTTATTTTCACTGCATATGCAGCAATATTTTTTTGTGCGGGCTCCAACACTTTCATCAGCATCGTTGCGTCGCCCTCTTGTACTTTAATTATTCTGTCAGCCGTATTCGTTTTGTTGGCATACATGCTTAAAAAAACGATCATCAGGTAAAAATAAGATCCGAACATCACCATCCTGGCACTTTTTACACTCATCGTCATATACAGCCTGATGCATAAAAAAACCATCGCCAGGTTACAGATCAATATGATCACCATGCTTACCACACCACTCAGGTTGAAGTACATGGGTAATAATCCAACAGGGATCATCATCACGCTGTACATAATAGACTGCAGTGCCGTGAACTTTGTAGGTCCTTTATCGCTCGGCAACAATTTAAATCCGGCTTTGCTGTAATCAGTATGCGCTACCCAGGCAATGGCCCAGAAATGCGGGAATTGCCAGAGAAATTGTATCGCAAATAAGATCCAGCCACCTGCCGAAAACGAGTCAGTTGCAGCCACCCAGCCTATCAGGCAGGGTAATGCTCCCGGTAGTGCTCCCACCAGAACAGCCACGGAATTGATCTTTTTTAAAGGCGTATAAATAAAGCCATATAAAAAAATACAAAACACACTTACCAATGCACTGCTCAGGTTAAAGAAATAATACATCATCCAGCTACCTGCCAAACCTGATAATAAAGCAAACATATAGGCTTCATTAACGCTCATCCTTCCGCTCGCCACCGGCCGTGAAGCCGTCCGTTTCATCAGGGAATCCGTATTTTTTTCCAGTGCCTGGTTGATAGCATTTGCTGAGCCTGTAATCAGCATGCCTGCTACAAAAAGTAAAAGAACTGATAATAGCACAGGTCTGGAGTAAATCTCGTAATAAGGTGCTATTAAAAAGCTTACTACGGTACTGAACACCACCATAAAACTCAAAGTGAATTTTATAAGCTGAAAGTAATCTTTTACTTTACTTGCCAGCACAAAAGACTTAGAGCCGGTTATCGTGTTCTTCTCCTGATACATTTATACATAGTTGAAGGTTGTAAGAAGGTAACAACCTCCAACACATTTTCTCTTAATGATGGCTTTCGTTTTCTCCAACAGGTTCTGTCTGAGGAATAAAATCTCTGCCATCTTTACCATAATCATATGCCCAGCGGTGAACTTCCGGTATTTCTCCGGGCCAGTTTCCATGTCCCGGTCTGATCGGTGTTGTCCACTCTAAAGTATTTGCATTCCATGGGTTCAGATCTGTAACTTTTCTTCCTTTCCAGATGCTGTAGAAGAAATTGTAAACAAATAACAACTGTGCAGCAAATACCAGCATAGATACGATACTGATAAATTCATTTAATCCGCCAAACATTTTAAATGACTCCCAGTTGGAGAAATCATAATAACGGCGTGGCATACCCGCCAGACCTTCATAGTGCATTGG
>JANNZE010000104.1:0-2938 GCA_031410455.1 Chitinophagaceae bacterium
ATTGCTCCAAAGGTGCCATACAGTTCCCTTATATTAATAAAATGCCTTTCCGGCTGATCACGGAAATTGTAAAATTCAGGGTGAAAGAGGTGGAATC
The DNA here is from genome assembly GCA_031410455.1 of Chitinophagaceae bacterium. Classification (GTDB taxonomy): domain Bacteria; phylum Bacteroidota; class Bacteroidia; order Chitinophagales; family Chitinophagaceae; genus Ferruginibacter. The sequence continues at coordinate 98 of JANNZE010000104.1, forward strand.
CGGAAAAAAGTAAAAAAATAGTTACGCGGGATGAACCGGAAGAAGACATGTGTTATAAATGTATTGAAAATCAATAAAATAAGGTATTCATTGAGCAGCCGGAACCGTACTTTTGCACACTGTTTAAGCAATCGGCCAAAATCCCTGCTCTCAATACCTTTTTCCCCTATCTTTGCCAACTCTAAAAAAAATTGACTAGCAGGCAAAAAAGTACATTAATATGAGACTTAAAGGTTTAGTTTGGTTGTTTACCATTGTGTTGATCGTCATTTCACTCTGGGAATTGTCCTACACATTAGTGGTTCGCAACTATGAAAGTGACGTAAGGGCAAAAGCAGAGCGTTTTGTTAAAAAGCAATCCGCAGGTTTAAATGCGGACCAGCAAAAGGCTTTAGTGGAAACCCGTACTCAGTACATTCTGGACAGCACCAGGGATAAAGAAATTTACCTGGGTACTACGTATCAGAAGTGTAAAGAAAATGAATTGAACCTCGGCCTTGATCTGCAGGGTGGTATCAGCGTAACGATGGATGTAAGCCTGGAAGGTTTGCTGAAATCGTTAAGTAATAACCCTCGCGATCCGCAATTACTGGCAGCTATCAGCAAGTCAAATCAACTGAAAGCGAACTCCGAATCAGATTATATTTCTTTGTTCAGTGAAACCTATATCCAGCAGAACGGACCAGGTAAATTATCTTCTCTTTTTGCCGGTCCCGGTAAAGAGATCAAGATCAATGATTCTGATAAAGATGTAATCAGCAAAATACAAAAGACCGCAAAAGGTGCTATCAATCAAACCTACAAGATCCTTACCAAGCGTATCGACAAATTCGGAGTTGCTCAGCCTAACATCAATCTGGATGAGAACAAAGGTGTGATCAATGTTGAACTGGCAGGTATCAAGGATCCGGCAAGGGTTCGTAAATTCTTACAGTCATCAGCAAATCTTCAGTTCTGGGAAGTGTACCGCATCAATGAGATCGGTGAAAGTTTACAGCAGGCTGATAAAAATCTCCAGAATTACCTGAATGGTGTTTCGGCAACGGATTCTGCGGCATTGAATGATACAGTAAAAGCAAAACAGAATGCGAATCCATTCTTTATGGTAATGAACCCTATCGATGTTCAGACCGACAAAAATGGTAAGCAATTCTATGCTTCGGCAATTGGTAACGTTGCTTTACAGGATACCGGAAAATTCTTAAAATATTTAGAAAACGATGTGGTTAAATCTGCATTACCGGCCAATTTAAAATTCCTCTTTGGAGTAGAAGAAAAAACAGAAAAAGGCAACAAACGTTACCTTTCTGTCTATGCCATCAAAACCGTTCCGGGTTCCGACAAAGCACCTATGGAAGGCGAAGCTGTCGAAGAAGCCCGCCAGGATTTTGATGAGAAAGGAAGTCCTGCCATCAAAATGCAGATGACCAGCATGGGTACAAAAGCATGGGCAAGATTAACAACCAAAAATACCAACCGTCCTATTGCCATTGCACTGGATGAAGTTGTATACAGTGCTCCGAATGTTTCCGGACCAATTGAAGGCGGAAACTCAGAGATCTCCGGAAACTTTTCCATTGAACAGGCACAGGATCTTGCGAATATTCTGAAAGCAGGTAAACTGGATGCTCCGGCCAAGATCGTTGCAGAACAGGTAGTGGGTCCAACGTTAGGTGCTGACGCAGTTAATGGTGGATCTATGGCATTCATCATCGCATTTGCTGTGATCTTCATACTGATGCTGGTGTATTACAATACCGGCGGATGGGTGGCCAATATTGCTCTCATCTTCAATCTTTTGTTTACACTGGGTGTATTAACTGCAATGGGTTACACATTAACTGCTGCAGGTATAGCCGGTCTGGTATTAACGATCGGTATGGCAGTAGATACCAACGTAATTATTTTTGAAAGGATCAAAGAAGAATTAAATCGTGGTAAATCTTACCCTCTGGCGGTGAGCGATGGATATAAACGTTCCATGGCTCCTGTTATAGATGCACACGTTACTTCCTTATTAACAGCTTTCATTCTGGCTTATTTCGGTTTAGGACCGGTATTAGGATTTGCTACCACCCAGATCATCGGTTTGTTATTATCCTTGTTCTGCGGTATTATGGTATCAAGACTGATCACTGATGTATGGACCAAAAGAAACCGTCACTTTGAATATTTCACTGGCATATCCAAAAGAGTTTTCAAACATGCCAAGTACAAATTCATTGAGTACAGAAAGTATGCTTATGTGATCTCTTCTATCGTATTCCTTTTAGGATTATTATCTTTCTTCAATGGTTTCCATTTAGGTGTAGAATTTAAAGGAGGCCGCAGTTATACCATCGCTTTTGATAAAGCAGTAAGTGCTGACCTGGTAAGAGATGACCTGAAAGCAACACTGGATGGTGATAACGCCACCATTAAAACTGTTGGAACCGATGGAAAATTACTCAACATCACAACGGCTTTCATGAAAGGTGTTGAAAATGCGGACAGTACTGTACAAAGCAGGCTATATACCGGACTTAAAAAAGTATTACCTGCAACATTAACTTATGATGATTTTGCCAATAATAATATTCAGTCTTCCACTACAGTTCAGCCAAGTATTTCTGATGATCTGAAAGCAGGCGCGGTTAAAGCAACTGTATTTGCCATGTTCATCATTTTCCTGTATATCTTCTTACGTTTCCGTGACTGGAGATATTCAGTAGGTACTATCCTTACTTTATTACATGATGTACTGATCACTCTTGCTGTATTCTCTTTCTTAAAGAATATCGTTCCTTTCCCTCTGGAAATTGACCAGCACTTTATTGCTGCGGTTCTTACGGTGATCGGTTT
>JANNZE010000105.1:0-5389 GCA_031410455.1 Chitinophagaceae bacterium
AAAAATATAAAGACAAAAGAATAAGATCTGAACATTTGAACAAAAACAGCGGCCTTATCCATGTACTTAACTTTGGTTTAAGCCTGGCAAAAGGAGAATATGTGGCCCGGATGGATGCGGATGATATTTGCAGACCAGACAGATTAGCCATTCAACTTCAATATATTCAAAAGAAAAATGTTGATATAGTTGGTTCGTATATCATTCATAAAGGTGGCTCCGGTAAAGTGGTGAAATTCCCTCATAAAAATGAAGATATCAAAGCATCTATGTTATTCGGGAACCCGATGGTACATCCTGCAATTTTATTTAAAAGAAAACTGATTGATCAGCATCTGTTTCATTATAGCACTGATTGGAAACATGTAGAAGATTATGAATTGTGGATCCGCTTAATGAAAGATCATTCATTTGCAAATGTGCCTGAACCGTTATTGTATTATCGTATTTCAGACGAATCTGTTTGTTTTAATAACCAGGATGAACAGTTAGCAAAAAACAAACAATTGCATCGCCGGATATTGGATCAACAGCTGCCTGGTTACAACTTTTCAGAAACTGAACTTAACTGGATTGAAAAGCCGGTTTTGAAAATTGAAAAAATACAATTCAATTCAATTATTCAATTCATTCAAAAATTAGCGGAAGGCAATAAAGTAAATCACATGTTTGATCAAAAAGCATTTTGCAAAAGGCTGATACTGCAATTTTATCAGACTTGTGTAGTGAACAGGAATGATGTGTCAGTTTCCCTGTTTAAAAATATTTCTGCGAACCTGAATGTGGCATCATCGTCATTAACACTGAAATTAATGGCACATAAATTACGGAAGCCGGCTTAATGAAAATTGCGCTTGTTACAAATTTTTTATACCCGGAAGGTTTAGGTGGAACAGAATTGTATTGTTATAATCTCGCAAAAGCCTTAATAAAAAAAAATAATGAACTGTTCTGGTTTGTTCCCAACTGGAGCAGAGATGTAACCGAAATTTCAGAATTTGAAAAGATAAAAATCATACGTTTCGCTTCAGTTGAAAAAAATAGCTTGTCTGAACAGTCTTTTGTTGCCGCTTCGTTTATCCGGGAGATGAAAACAAGGGGAATTGGTGTTGCACATTTTAATGAATTTGGTGGCCCTGAAGGAATCAGTGCCTATTTATTGAAAGCAACCAAAGACTCCGGAATACGAACCATTGTAACACTTCATCTTTTGAATTATCTGTGCAGGAACGGTTTCATGCGGCATGTAAATAAAGAACATAATTCTGGATTAATTTCGACTTACCGTTGTGGTAATTGTTTAGCTCAAAGTAATAAGTCTGGTCTTGTTTTGTATTTTATGCCATTACTGAAACTTTATGCCAAAACACATCTGCCGCTGCCAGCGGTTCTCAAAAAAAAGATATCAATAGATAAAGACCAACTGCCATTCGTTGAAGCATTGCAATCATCTGCTGATGTTTTGGTATCACTCACCAAATGGTTTTCAGAAATACTTGCTGCAAATAATATCAAATCTTCCAGTATAGTGTATATACCGCAGGCAGAGCCTGATGATGTTACAGATCTGAATATAAATAAATCGGATTTTGTTTTTATAAGCAGAATTCACAAAGAAAAAGGGATTGATATTTTATTGCAGACTGCTAAAATTCTATTGCAACGGAAAGTAAAAGTAAATATAGATCTCTATGGCCCTATACCGGTTGGAATAAAACACACACAGAATTTTCTCCATGAAATACAGTCATTGGAAAACATTCATTACAAAGGTGTGCTTGCTCCAACTGATGTAACAAAGACGATCAATTCATACAAAGCAGTTTTACTGCCTTCTGTTGTTGCGGAAATGGCTCCTATGATCATAATGGAAGCAAACAGGTTACAAACTCCTGTCATAGCTACAGATGTTCCCGGGTCAAGGGAATTAATTAAGCAATACGATTGTGGCCTTATCAGTAAATACAATGATGCCACTGATTTTGCTGATAAGATCATAGAGATCGAAGAAGCAAAAAGAAGTTTTTCATTCATTGATCCGCACAATACTTTTGATGTAGTTGCTTCAAAATATCTTGAAATTTACAGATCAGAAAAAATCAATTCCTGACAATTATGTATATTTTCCAATTAATGGGAGGATTAGGCAATCAGATGTTTCAGTATGCTGCAGGAAGAGCTTTATCTTTAAAAAATAATATTCCATTCAAAATTGATTTTGACTGCCCTTACAAACATGTAAAATATACATACAACCTGCATGTCTTTTTGCACCAGGCAGAACAGTCAGGTTCTGGAGAATTATGGAAATCAAAACCTAAAACAAAATTTGCAAAACGGTTATTTATGATTGCCGGCAAAAATTATAATTGTAAGCTGGTTAAAGAAAAAAAAGAATTTACTTTCAATAAAGATTTTTTTGACATAGAGGATGGGTCATATGTAAGTGGATTTTTTCAAACAGAAAAGTATTTTTTGGATGTGGAAGATGTGATAAGAAAAGATTTCACTTTCAAAACAGAGCCTTCAGAGGCGAATAAGAAATATATATCTGAAATAAATGCTGTGAACGCTGTTTCACTTCATATCCGGCGTGGCGATTATGTGAAAGTAAAAGAAACCAATGAATTTCAATAGCTTGTATGCAGTATTGCATATTACAAACAAGCTATTGAAATGATAGCCAATAAAACGAAAGATCCGGTTTTTTATATTTTCTCTGATGATATGCAATGGGTGAAAGAAAATTTCAATATCAGTCAGCCACATGTCTTTGTAGATATCAATGACGCATCTACCAATTATGAAGATATGCGTTTAATGAGTCTTTGTAAACATAATATCATTGCCAATAGTTCATTCAGCTGGTGGGGTGCATGGCTGAATGCTTCAAAATATAAAACGGTAATTGCTCCAAAACAATGGATGAAAGATCCGTTGATTCAAACACCCGATTTAATTCCTTCAACTTGGATCAGACTGTAGCTTTGAAAATGGAAGCCATCATTCCTACAGCAAATCGTCCAGATGTTCTTTTCAATACTTTGAAATCAATTTCTGAACAAAATATACTACCCGAAATCATACATATTGTAGATGCTTCATCCGATTCAACCACAGAAAATAAATGTAAAGAAGCAGTTGCTTTGTTTAATTTAAACATTGAATATCACAAAGCCAAAATAAAAGGCGCAGCTTCTCAAAGAATGCAGGCTTTGCCATTCATTCATTCTGAATTTGTTTTATTCCTGGATGATGATATTATTATAGAACAAAATTGTTTTCATTTGCTTCAGACAGCTTTACAGAACAATACGGATGCAGGCGGAGTAAATGCAATGGTAACCAATCAGCAATATCATAATCCTGGTAAATTAACAGCATTCATGTACAGATTGATGAATGGTACAGTGCTTAAAACCTATGCAGGAAAATGCATTGGCCCAGGGTGGAATTTGTTGCCGGAAGACAAAGGTGAATTTATCAACGAATCAGAATGGCTGAATACTACCTGTACCTTGTACAGAGCCAAAGCTTTACCCAATCCCTTATTTCCGGATATTTTTAAAGGTTATTCATTGATGGAAGACCTGGCTTTATCTCTTGAAGTCGGGAAAAAATGGAAATTATATAATGTCAGACATGCGAGAATATTTCATGACAGCCAGCCCGGAGATCATAAAAATTCTGCTTTCAGAGTTTCAAGAATGGAAATGATCAACAGGCATTATATAATGAAAACTGTATTGCGGAAAACTAAATTTAAAGATTATATTAAATTATTCATTTTTGAAAAATGGAACATATTAACTTCTTTAAATTCTTCAATCGGTAGAAAAGTAATTCTGAAAACCATATCGGGAAAAATATCCGCTTTATTTTCTATCATTTTTAATAGCAAATCAATATGAAGCAAATAGATACATTTTATGAAGATGATATTAAAATTGATGAAAGCGGAAATAAACAATACGTTTCCCATACATCTCTGAAAAAAAATGAATGTTATGCTTTATACAATGTAGTAAGCAGATATTTACCAAAAAAAACTCTTGAAGTAGGTTTTGCATTAGGAGCATCTTCCATTGCTATTATGGCAGCAAAAGCAGATCAAAATATTGTAGAAAAACATATTGTACTCGATCCATTCCAATCCAAATTATCTTTCAACGTTGGATTAATAAATGTTGAGAAAGCGGGTTTCAGTAACAGGTTGACCCTGCATGAAGAATTTTCGGAGAATTACCTGAATATGCTGTACAACAGAAATGAGAAAATAGATTTTATATTCATCGATGGTAATCATTCACTTGGCCAGGCAGTTACAGATGCATTTTTATCTGATAAAGTTTTATCAAAAAAAGGAATAATCGGAATTCATGATTCCCTGTTATTTTCAACAGCAGCTTCCATACGTTATTTAATTCAGGATCATGGCTATAAACTTATTTCCCGGCCGGAAATAAATTTAAAAAATATAGCCCGGAGAATTAAGTACCTCAATACTTTAGGACGATGGTATTGCAAAACTGTGATACCTTATATAAATGGGAGTATTATTTTTCTGCAAAAACCGTAGTATTGGAAAAGATTTTAATCGGTATTACTTCTAAAAACAGGGCTTCCATCCTTCCAGCATCTGTTAATTCAGGATTAGCGCTTAACTACACTTCAAAAGAAGTAGCCGTATTTGATGATAATTCAACAGATGATACAAACAAACTTCCTTCAGTATTTCCGCAGGTAACATGGCATTTTTCAAAAGAAGAAAAAGGTTATGTGTTTGCCCGTAATATGTTTTTGCAAAATACAGATGCAAAATATTTCTGCAGTTTAGATGATGATTCGTGGTTTCTGGATACAGAGCAGATAAATAATGCCGTACAATATATGAACGAACATGAAAATGTTGCAGTATTGGCATTTGACATTTTAAGCCCCGACAGAAAAGTAACTACCACGGAAAATATCATTTCAGAAACAAATAATTTTATTGGCTGCGGGCATATGATGAGAGTATCTTCAGTGAAAAAGGTAGGATATTACATTCCGAATCCCGGATATTACGGTGGTGAAGAGAAAGATCTTTGCATCAGATTGATCGATCATGGTTTTTCGATTATGCGATTTCCGGCATTAAAGATCTGGCATGAAAAATCTTCGATAGCAAGAAACATAATAAAACAGCACAGATCCGGCGTCTGTAATGATTTTGTTTTTATGTGGAGGCGAACACCTTTGCTATATCTCATTCCATCCATATTTGCAAAACTGTATGTTCATTTATTATATCCTATCCGGTATAAAAACAAATCTCTGTATGGAGCATTATTTTCAGGTATCAAGGATTTTATAAAATTTTTGTTCATTGGCAAAATCAATAGAAAAC
>JANNZE010000106.1:0-5822 GCA_031410455.1 Chitinophagaceae bacterium
AACGACAGCACCAATGCGATTGGTGTAATAGTAGTAGGCCCTACTTATGCAGTTGCTACAGGTAGTTGTGGAAATATAATAATTACCAATAATGCACCAGCCTGTTTTCCTGTTGGAACCACACAGGTTACATGGACTGCAACAGATACCATCGGCAATACCGCCACGTGTACCCAGAATGTTACAGTTACAGCAGCTTTAATTTACCATCGCGATGCTGACGGCGATACTTATGGAAGTGCTCCAAATGTATATTTCTGTGCAGCTCGCGCAGGTTATGTTTTAGATAGCACTGATTGTAACGATAATAATGCATCCATCCATCCGGGTGCAGCAGAAATAGTTGATAACGGTATAGATGAAAACTGCAATGGTAGTGATTCAACTTCCTTTGTTTGTACAATGACTGTAAAAGGTTCATCAGGTGATTCGGTTATCGTTTGTACGGAAAGTGGCGTTACCGTAGGCCAGGTTCATCTGGTGATAACAAATGGTACAGCTCCTTTTACTTACACAGGATCGGATACCACAAACCTTGCAGCCGGCACATACAACTATACAGTTACGGATGCCAATGGTTGTACAGCTTCAACATCTGTACAGGTAATCTTAACCAATTGCATTGTGCCTGCTTATGAGCCACCTTTGAATGATACGATCAATACCCTCATTGGGCCAGAACTAACCCAGCTTTACAATTATCCTGGTTCTGTGGTTGATACTACAGATAACAATGGTATTTTTCAATTCAGTGATGATTTTGGTGATGTATTGATAGAAATAATTTCGCGTCAGGGTAAATACAATCAATTATTTGCTCTAATTCAAACGCCTCCATACGGGATGAATAATTTGATAGATAACGGAGATACAACTTTGATCATTACAGGTTTCTTTCCAATAGCAAATTTACCACGCCTCGATTCACTTAAATTTTCACCGGATACACTTATAAATGCAGTTCGTACTTTTTATGGTCCCATAGGTGGATTTGCAAGTACTGGTGTTGCTGTTAGCCAGGGAGATACCTCCATTGTTTCTTTCAAAGCCAGAAAAGCATGGAACGTTTCCGGTAAAGGGGTTAAAGTGGGAGTGATGTCTGATAGCTATAATACAAAATTTGGCGATCCCGCCGTGTTGGATGTACAGCAGGGTGATCTGCCGGGCATATCGAATGCTAATTATACGAAGCCGGTAGTAATTTCAGAGGAATACCTTTATGGAAAAGCTTCAGATGAAGGCCGTGCAATGCTTCAGGTAATACATGATGTGGCACCGGATGCTGAACTGATGTTCCGTTCAGGTTTTATAAGTGCGGGACATTTTGCAGAAGGCATTAAATCGCTCCGCGATTCCGGATGTAATATTATCGTGGATGATATCACATATATCACTGAGCCCTTTTTTACAGATGGCGTAATAGCAAAAGCGGTTGATAATGTAACCGCCAGCGGCGTAAATTATTTTACTTCAGCCGGAAATTTCGGTAATAAATCTTACGAAGGAGTATTTACACCGGTTGCAGCGCCTGCAGGCTATACCGGTATGGCCCATAATTTTGGTGGAGGAGATGTATTTCAGAATTTAACCTTGTATAAAGGAACTTACACGATAGCATTACAATGGGATGATAATTATTATTCTATTGGTGAATCGGGTGCCATGAATGATCTGGATATATATCTGGTTGACCAGTTTGGCAATAGATTATTTGGCTTTAATAAAAACAATATCGGAACAGACCCATTGGAAGTATTGCCTTTTGTAGTTAAATCTACAGTAAATGCAAAAATCATTATCGTTCGTAAAAGCGGTAGCGGCAATATTCGTTTCAAATATATCCTGTTCAGGGGCGATGGTGTAATTACCAATCATAATCAGGGAACCGGAACCATAATTGGACAGGCTAATGCAGCAAGTGCTATAACTGTAGGAGCTGTATTATACAAAAATACACCTCAATATAATGTTAGTCCTCCCACCATTGCTTCTTTCTCTTCAGTAGGAGGAACATTAATTGATGGGGTTAACAGGAAAAAGCCAGATATCACAGCACCAAATGGCGTAAATACTACGGTATTTATGGGTGGTGTCGATTTAGAAGAAGATGGTATACCTAACTTCTTTGGAACATCGTGTGCTGCACCTCATGCTGCTGCAATGGCGGCGTTGCTTACAGAAGCGAAGAAAAGATTTTTCAACAATCAAACATTCACCACCATACAATTAAAAAACTTATTAGCAGCTACTTCATTAGATATGGATGTTAATGGTTATGATCCAAATACAGGGTATGGTTTAATACAAACTGATATCGCATTGAAAGCGTTTTCTAATCCCATTCCTCAGGTAAAAGAAATGCATCTGCAAAATAATTTATTAGTTCCCGGAACACAACCGGTTTCAGTAGTTATAACGGGTGAATATTTTTCTCCGAATGCTTCTGTAATTTTCCAATATGATACGCTGCCAGCCGTTGTTACAAACGGAACCCAGATCACCTGTAACATTCCTGCATTTATAGGTAATCCGCCATTGACGGTTTATAACCCTCCGGTTACGCCAAGTGGTTTGGATGGAGGTATAAGTGATTCATTATATTTTTTCGGTACCATGAATCGTAATGTAAAAATAAAAGTAAGTAATGCCACCAAACGTTATGGTGAAAAACTTCCTTCTTTCATTTATGATGTTACCATAGATAATCAACCTTTATCCAATTTCCCTGGAATAACGTTGGCAACCCTAGGCTTAACTGATATTACATTCACTTCCACCGCAAATAGTAAATCTAATATTGGGTTGTATGTTATTAAGGCTCAATCATCTGTTACTGATTTAACTCTGCCGGCCTCACAGGTACTGGCAACACAATACAATTACCAGTTTGTAAACGGATTGCTTACCATTAACAGGATGCCAATAATCATTACACCACGCGACACAACGATAGTGTATGGCAGTGCTTTGAAAGGTAAAAAAGTAAACTTCAATTATACGTATGATAACACCAATATTCTTACTAATGAAAGGATTGGTTTCTTAGATTCATTAAAGAATACCCATCAATCAGCCATGTCCAATACCATGATGCTGGTGGATTCAAAAGTGGCTGTAAACGGACAAACACTTAATGAAGAAGACTTTTTAAATATGGCTTTCATGGCCAGTGGCAAAGCGGAAACTAATTCGAAGGTGGCAGTAAACTCTAAGGTAGCAGTGAACGGTTTTACACTTGATACCGCTCGCTACGTATTGGTAGCTCCTGAATCTATTTTTGATTACCAGATTGATTCAGCCAGTGCAACACTTCGTAATTCAAAAGTTGCCGTCAATTCAAAAGTTGCTGTTAATTCAAATGCAACAGTAAACTCAAAAGTTGCCGTTAACGGGCTTGCTTATGTGAATGGACAGAACCTGGTGAATTCCAAAGTTGCCGTAAACTCAAAAGTGGCAGTGAATAGTAATTCTTTCAATAATGAATCCAATGAAAATGTATTGCTGATTGTAGATTCTCTGGATATTTATGGAGTGGATGATTCCTTGTCAGGATTCAAATCCATGAACATGATCTCTGGTTATACTGTAGGAAACTGGCTGATCGGACCTGGTGTGTTAATATCAGAAAACTTTGATATCAGCTACGGATTGGGCCATTTAACCATCACCCCTGCACCACTTACTGTAAAAGCAAAAGACACTACTACGGGTTGTGGAGGGCTTCAACCGGCGTTCAGGTTTGCAAATGCAATATATCAGTATGATGACGCAGACAGTACCGTTGTACTAACTCCACCATCATTCAAAGTATATAACAGTTCGAATACATTAATGGGTTCCGGTAATCTTTTAACCGGTACTTATCAGATAGTGCCTTACGGTATGACTCAGAAACTTCCAGCTAATTATACCATCAGTTATGCAAATGGTATATTAACTTCTTCACCCTTACAAGCATCAGCAGTGGCCGGCAGCATTAGCTGTTTTGGTGAAACCACTACTGTAACCATTACGGCAACAGGTGGAACTGCACCTTATACAGGAACCGGTAATTTTACATTCAGCGGAGGCAAATATGCATATCTTATAGAAGATGCAAAGGGATGTAAGGTTACCCTGATAGGCGAGGTTTATGCTCCTAAAGGACCATTGATCGCTGCAAGTACTGCAGGGACTATCAATTGTTACGGAGGTACTACAACTATCAGCATACTCACATCAGGTGGTACACCTCCTTATTCGGGTGACGGAAATAAAACGGTTTCAGCAGGTCCCTATTCATTTACAATAACGGATAACAATGGTTGTACTACTATAGTATCAGGTAATATTGCACAGCCTTCTCTATTATCAATAACTAAAACCGAAGGAACCATTAATTGTTATGGTGGATCTACAACTGTAAACATCGCCGCATCTGGTGGTACACCACCCTACACAGGTACGGGAATCAAGAATGTGAATGCAGGACCTTATTCTTTTATGGTAACCGATTCAAAAGGGTGCACTTCATTAATAACTGGTACTATCAACCAGCCTGCTTCTCCCTTATCGGCTACCAAAACGGAGGGAACGATACTTTGTTATGGTGGAACAACAACCGTAAATATAACGGCTTCAGGTGGCACACCTCCTTATACAAATGCAGGCGTAAAAACAGTAAGTGCCGGAACATATACATTCACCGTTTCAGATTCCAAAGGATGTTCTATCATTGTTACAGGAACAATAGCTCAGGCATCCCTTGCACCGCTTAATTGTTCTACAACAACAACTAATGCAACTTACTGGCATGCAAGTAACGGTACGGCAACTGTAACTGCTACAGGTGGAACATCTCCTTATACCTATTCATGGAACACATCGCCTGCGCAGACTTCTGTTACTGCAACTGGTTTAAATGCAAGGCTTGGAGGTTATACAGTTACGATTACTGATGCCAAAGGTTGCCTTAAGACCTGCACAGTTAATATAACTGAACCTGCTTATTCATGTGGTAACCTCAATGAATATACTGATGCGGAAATAGGAGGATGGGGTGCACCACCAAATGGCGGAAACATAACAAATACATGGTTGTATCCTTATTTTGCTACAGCATTCCCGGGCGGCCTAACTTTGGGTTTACCTGGCAGATCAATTAAATTCACGTGTCCTCAGGGAATAACAAACTTCCTTCCTGCGTCAGGAACAAATGATATACTGCCATTAGGGAATGCCAGTAATCCTGTAGGTGGAGGTACTCCGACTTATACCAATGCTTGCGGAATTGTAAACGGTCCTCAGATCAAGAATACGCTTGCGTCTAAAACACTTGCTCTTGCATTAAACATAGGGTTTGATGCTGCTATTCCGAATTTCTCTCCTAGCTTCACAGTAACTTATGGAGATTTGATATATACGGCTGCGCCTTTTGCAGGATGGTCGGTGAAACAGATTTTAGAGGAGGCCAACCGATTATTAGGTCAGGGTTTGATCAATGGTCAGACCAGCACATACTATTCTACTTTAAACACGGTAATGTCGAATATTATTGCAGGTTTGAGCGAAGCATGTCCATCAAGCAGTACAGCACTCAGCAGAGGTGCATCTGTTTATGGTGAAGATGCATCAGGAAGCAACGCTGAGGAACCAACCCGGTTTTTAATATCACCTGTAATTGCTGTTTATCCGAATCCATCAGCCGGTGCTGTAAATATTGATATTTCAACTTCTGAAAATGCAGTTGTTTCCATTCATGTGTATGATATAAAAGGTAACATGGTTAAACAGGTTATGAATGCCAAACAGGTACCAAGCGGCAAGCAATCATACAAGTTGAA